>JACQKK010000035.1 GCA_016204605.1 Candidatus Lambdaproteobacteria bacterium | reverse complement strand
GCCTTGAGCGTGCGGTAGGCGCCCTTGCGGTCCAGCGTCTTGAGCCCCTTGGTGGAGAGGCGCACCGTCACCCAGCGCTTCAGCTCCGGCACGAAGATGCGCCGCTTCTGCAGGTTGGGCTGCTGGACGTGGTTCGACTTGTTGTTCGCGTGCGAGACGAGATGGCCGTTGAGGCCCGTCTTGCCCGAGATCTGGCATTTCCTGGACATGCGTGTACCCTCGTTCGAGCGCGGTTGGAAACACAAAACCATAGCCGAACCGCGCGGTGCCTGTCAAATAGGCAACCGAACGGGTAGTGACTCAGTTTGGCCGAATCGAGCGGGCTCGCGCCGCAGCCTCACCCCCGCCGCTGGCGCGGCTGCCCCCTCCTCTCGCTGCGCTCGGGGCGGGCTTCCTGGGGGAGAGGGGGCGTCCCTCAGCCCTTGCTGGTGGCGGGTGCGGGGCTCTCCCCCTCTCCACCAGGAGCGGGAGGGCCGGGGACGTTGAGGCCGCCGGCCGCGGCCCCACCCCCTGGCCCCCTCTCCACCAAGTGGAGAGGGGGAAGGTCGCTGTTCCGCCCTGGGAGCGGAGACGGGGCTCCCTCCCTCGCCCCCGGGAGCGGGAGGGCCGGGGTGGGTGAGGCTGTCAGGACGACCGTCCCCAGCGCCAACTTAGACACCACCACAGAACCGGCGCCCATCCACCGCCAGCTTACGCCGCCGATGCCCGCCAACATCCTGCTGATCCAGCTCCGGCGCATCGGCGACGTCCTGATGACGACGCCGGCGGTGGCGGCGCTGCGGCAGGCGTATCCCGCGGCCCATCTCGCGTACCTGACCGAGCGCCCCTCCGACGAGGTGTTCCGCCACAGTCCGCACCTCGACGAGGTGATCCTGTACCCGCCGCGCCCGTCGCTCGGGCAGCACCTGGCCATGCTGGCCCGCATGCGCCGGCGGCGCTTCGACCTGGTGGTGGACTTCTTCGGCAACCCGCGCAGCGCCCAGCTCGCCTGGGCCAGCGGGGCGCCGCGCCGGATCGGGTTCCGGTTCCGCTGGCGCCGCTGGGCCTACACCGATGCGGTGATCCCGCCCGCCGGCCTGCACTATGCCGCCGCCCACAAGGCCGCGCTGCTGGCGCCGCTCGGCGTGGCGGTGGGCTCCCTGCGGCCCCAGGTGTACGTGGGGGAGGAGGAGCGCGCCTACGCGCGGCGCCAGCTTGCCGAACTGGGCGTGGCCGAGGGCGATTTCCTCGTGGCGCTGTGTCCCGTCTCGCGGCAGCCGTACAAGGTGTGGCCCGCGCAGAACTTCGCCCGGCTGGCGGATGCGCTGATCGAGCGCCGGGGCGCCAAGGTGCTCTGCTTCTGGGGTCCGGGCGAGTACCACTTCATCCAGGCCGTGCGGGCGCACATGCGCCACGAGACGCTGGGCGACTACCCCGTGCCGACCCTGCAGCAGATGACGGCGCTGCTCGAACGCGCCCGGCTCTATGTGGGAAACGACAACGGCCCGCGCCACTTCGCGATTGCCGTGGGCACCCCCAGCGTGGCAGTATTCGGCAGGCCGTTCCCGCAGAGCTGGACGCCGCCGGGTGAGCCCCTGCACCGCACGCTGGAGTACGACCCCGGCTGCAAGGCCGCCTGCACGTATCCGCGCTGCGATCACCTGGCGTGCATCAACCAGGTGCCGCTGGAGGCGGTGCTGCGGGAGACGCTGGCCCTCGTCGCTACGCTGGACCGCCATCCGCTGGAACGCCATGGCACCGCTCCCGCCCGAAAACCCGGCCCGTCCTGACGCCAGGGCCCGCGCCGCCGCCGCGGCCGGGGCGCAATCCCCCGCCGCCGCCGCGCCCCCGCCGGTCGCGGAGCTGGCGCGGCTCCAGCTCGATGCCGCGGCGCGCTGGCACGCGGAGCCGATCGCCTACGCCGAGGACGGCTCGCTGCGGTCGTGGACGCTGGCCAACCACGCCTGCAACTTCCGGCTCTGGCACGAGGAGGACAAGGCGCGCGACCGCGGCGCGGGCGATGGCGAGATCGCCCGCGTCAAGCGCGCCATCGATGCGCTCAACCAGCGCCGCAACGATGCGGTCGAGCGCATCGACGAGCTGGTGCTGGCGGGGCTGGAGCGACGAGGTCTGGAGCGCGCCGGCGCGGCGGCGGCGGAAGCCCCGTTGCACTCGGAGACCGTGGGCGCCATGCTGGACCGGCTCTCGATCCTCGCCCTCAAGGTCTACCACATGCGCGAGCAGGCCGAGCGCGTCGACGCCGGCGCGGCCCACCGGCGCACCTGCGCGGCCAGGCTCGCCATCCTCGAGGAGCAGCGCCAGGACCTCGCCGAGTGCCTGCGCGGGCTGGTGGACGACCTGTGGGCGGGTCGCAAACGCTTCAAGGTGTATCGGCAGATGAAGATGTACAACGACCCCGACCTGAACCCCGTGCTCTATGGTCAACCGCACAAGGCGTGACGGCCTGCCGCCCGTCGCCGATATACGTGTGTTTTTGACAGGATTGGCCCGTGCCGGTAGGATGAAGGCGTAAACGGGCCGCCATTCCGACCGGGCCGCCGCCGCAGAGCGGCACCGGCGTGTCCTGAACCGTCAGGAGCATCCCCATGAGCACCGCGCACGAGAAGACCGCGACCTCCGCCGACCAGACCGAAGGGGCCGCCGCCCCCGCCGGAGAGCCGGAGGAGGTGGGCCGCGCCCGTCTGGACGCCCAGGGCCTGCTGGCCCGCCGCCGCAGCGCGCAGGCGTCGTATGTGTTCGATCTGCGCGACGAGGCGGCCTGGCGCATCCGCCATCTGCCCGGCGCATACAACCTGCCGTTCGCGCTGCTGGCGGAGAACATTCACCGGCTGCCGTTCAGCGGCGACCTGCTGTTCTACGACGGCGGCGAGGGGCTGGCGCGCCAGGCCGCCCGGCTGCTGCACGACAACGGCTTCGCCGAGTTCTGGTACCTGGAGGAGGGGCTCGACGCGCTGATGGAAGCGCTCGAAGCCTCGCCCGACGAGGTGAAGTACGATGCGCTCCCGCGCGAGCAGAAGGCCGCGGCCGTCGAGAAGGTGCTCGACGAGCGCATCCGCGAGTTCCTGGCCCGCGATGGCGGCGGGCTCGACGTGGTGGCCATCGAGGACGATCGGGTGCTGGTCTCGTACCAGGGCGCCTGCGGCGGTTGCTCCAGCTCGACCGCCGGCACGCTGCGGTTCATCCAGGGCGCCCTCACCGTCGCCCTCAACCACGAAATCCAGGTCGAACCGGTCGAGCCGTGACCCGCACGCCGGGAGCCGCGATGGTCGAGATGCCGAACCCGAACGAACAGCCCAAGGCCCCCGGCGCGGCGCCCGCCAAGACCTACCGCATCACCTTCCGGCCCAAGGGCACCGTGATCGAGGCCGGCGAGCCGGAGCCCGCCGACCACCACGAGGGCCGGCCCGGCTCGATCCTCGATTGGGCGCTCAAGCGCGGCGTCGAGCTGGACCACGCCTGCGGCGGCTTCGCCGCCTGCTCGACCTGCCACGTCGTCGTGCGCGAGGGGCTCGAGACCTGCAACGAGACCTCGGAGGACGAGGAGGACATGCTTGACGAGGCGCCCGGCCTCACCCTGCAATCCCGCCTCGCCTGCCAGTGCATCCCCGACGGCTCGAAGGACCTCGTCGTCGAAGTGCCCCTCTGGAACCGCAACCTCGCCCGCGAGTCCCAGCACTGAGAAGCACAGGCAATGCGGGGGAGTGAAACTCCCCCATACCCCCACGGTAGGCGAATGCGGCGCGTGCGCGCCGCATTCGCGCTCCGGGGTGCAGGGGGGCTCTCACCCCCGCCGGGGCTCATGGGGCGGAGCCTCATGGAGCGAGGCTCGTCACGCCTGCTTTGCGGTCCTTGAGGCGCCAGACGAGGCG
>JACQKK010000034.1 GCA_016204605.1 Candidatus Lambdaproteobacteria bacterium | reverse complement strand
TTGCGCCGGGCCAACTACACGCGCAGCGCCGGCACCGGGAAGCACTGGGAGCTGAAGCCGCAGGACGAGTGGGTGTTCTCCGAGGTCGAGGCCATCGTCCCCGAGGTGCTCTGGAACCAGTGCAATCAGATGATCGAGGAGCGCAGGCGACAGGGGAAGAAGCCGTCCCGCCGCGCGGTGCAGCTCTTCGGCGGGGTCACCCGGTGCGGGTGCGGCGGCAAGATGTACGTGCCGTCCAACTCGGCAAAGTACGTGTGCACCAGGTGCCGCAACAAGATTCCGATCACCGATCTCGACGCCGTGTTCTACGAGCAGCTCAAGGGCTTCTTCTTCTCGCCCACCGACGTGGCCGAATACCTGAGCCAGGCCGATAAGACGATCAAGGACAAGGAGGAGCTGCTGCGCGTGCTGGAAGCCGAGCAGAAGAAGGTCGCCGCGGAGATGGATCGAGTCTACCGGCTCTATATGGACGAGGAGATCACGAGCCAGGGCTTCGGCGAGCGCTACCGGCCCCTGGAGGCTCGCCAGGCGGAGCTGGCCGACCAGATTCCCCGGCTCCAGGGCGAGATCGACTTCCTCAAGATCCGCTACCTGTCCAGCGACGAGATTCTCGCGGAAGCCCGTGACCTCTACAGCCGCTGGCCCGACCTGGCGTTCGAGGAGAAGCGCCAGATCGTCGAGAACGTCGTCGAGAAGATCGTGGTCGCGGGAAACGAGGTCACCATCGATCTTTGTTACCTTCCCCCTTTTTATCCTGAAGACGCCGCAACAGGGCCACGCCAGCATGCCCCTGCGGGTACCAGGGCGACCCCACCCGGCGCTGCACCTGCGCGCCGCCCGCCATCCAGAAGTACCGGGCGCGCATCTCGGGGCCGCTCTTGGACCGGATCGACCTGCAGGTGGACGTGCCGGTGGCGCCGTTCGATCGCCTGGTCGAGGTGCGGCGGGGCGAAAGCTCGGCTGTCGTGCGGGCGCGCGTCGAGGCCGCACGCGAGCGCCAGCGCCAACGCTTCCGCGATTCGGCCACCCGCCACAACGCCATGATGACGCCCGCCCAGCTCGAAGCGCTGGCGCCGCTCTCCGCCGAATCGCTGGGGCTGCTGCGCAAGGCCACCGAGCGGCTGGGGCTCAGCGCGCGCGCCCACGCCCGCATCCGCAAGGTGGCGCGCACCATCGCCGACCTGGCCGAGGCACCCGAAATTCTCCCCGCCCACGTTGCCGAGGCCATCCAGTACCGCAAGCTGGACCGCGGCAGCGAGAGGTGAGGAGGCCACGCCAGCCGCGCGCCCGCGATCCGCTGGAACTCGATCACGTCGCCGAGGTTGAAGGAGAGGCTGCCGGCGTGGAAATCGGCCCCGTCCGCGTGGCCGTCGACCGAACAGGTGCGCGCCAGGACCACTCACGAGGCCACCCGCAGCTCCAAGTGGCCGGTCACCAGGGGCGACGCCCGCCGTCATTTCTTGCTTCCCCTGGCCGACTTTTCCATCCATCATGGTAACATCGCCTTCAAACCCTGGGACATCGACGGTGTCGGCGGCGGTGGGGTCCGGTGCAGCCCCACGGCGTCCCCGGCTGGCTCGAGGACGAGCCGCGACGGCCGGCGAACGCCATGCGGCGCGCGGCCGGATCGGTCGCCTTCCCGGCCGGCCTGCCCGCGCCGGCGGTCATCCACCTGGGAGTCCCTTGTGATGCGCAGCGTGCTGACGGAATTGCTGGAGCGGATCCATGCCCTGGAGGAGGAGCTCGACGCGGAGCTGACGCGCCGCCGCGAGCGATTCCGGTTCACCCTGCGGGACAAGACCGTCCGCTTCGAGCACGACGTGCTCCAGGCGCAGAAAGCGCTGCGCGTCGGGCTGTATCGCTACCTGCGGGGGTCGAGCCTGCTCTCGTTTCTGACCGCGCCGGTGATCTATTCCCTCATCGTCCCGATCGCGCTGCTCGATCTCGGCATGACCGTCTACCAGTGGCTCTGCTTCCCGGCCTACGGCATCCCGCGGGTCGAGCGCGGCCCGTACCTGGCGCTGGATCGCCACCACCTCGCCTACCTGAACGCCATCGAGCGCGTGAACTGCCTCTACTGCGCCTATGGGAACGGCGTGCTGGCCTATGCCACCGAAATCGCGAGCCGCACCGAGCAGTACTGGTGCCCCATCAAGCACGCGCGAAAGGTGGTGGCGGCCCACAAGCGCTACGTCCAGTTCCTGGAGTACGGCGACGCGGAAGGATACCGGGCCCGGCTGGCGGATCTGCGCGCGGAGGTGCGCTCGTCCGAAGCTCCGCCGCCGCAAGGCGCCCCGCCCGAACCGCGCTGAGGGTGCCCGCCCTGGCGCGCCGGAAACACACAGGGCCCGGAACGTGATAAGAGTGCGGCCTGTACCTGAATACGGCAGCGCTTCGAGCCCGGGGTCTCGCATCCGCTCCGGGATTCGGCGTGAGAGACCACGCCAGCCGGGCGGCACCAGCGCGGCGCCGGGCGAAAGGCCGCTGCAGGTGGTCAATCCTAGCGTCCGCGTATCACCGAACGCCACTTTCCGGAGAGAATCATGCGATCCGCCGATTTCTTCCGCTGGTTGCTGGTGCTGTGCGTGGGCACGCAGGTTTGGCTGGCACAGGCGCGTGCGGAGCTGGCTGTCTCGGCCAACGACAACAAGGTGCACCTGGTCAACGGTGTGTCGACGACCGTGCAGAACCCCGCACCCGATACGATTGCGATCATCGAACTGTCCGGCGCGGCGCCCAAAGTGATCGCGGAGCTGGAGGTGCCGACCAGCGTGGCGGGACCACCGTTGAGTGTAGCCCTCACCCCCGATGAAGGGCTGGCGCTGGTGACCGCCGCCATGAAGATCAACCCCAAGGACCCCAAGAAGGTCATCCCTGACAACCGACTCACGGTCGTGGACCTGAAAGCCGACCCTCCGGCGGTGATCGCGACGCTGGAGACCGGCAAATCGCCCGCCGGCCTCTCCATCAACCGCCAGGGGACGCTGGCCCTGGTGGCCAACCGGGCGGAGGGCACCGTCTCCATCTTCAGCATCGCCGGCAAGACCGTGACCGCGAAGGGCACTCTGAAGATCGGCGATGAGAAGTCTGGCCCGAGCCAAGTCGCCATCACTCCCGACGGCAAGATGGCGTTGGTCACGCGCGATGGCGACAGCCGCATCTCCGTGCTTTCCATCGAGGGCACGAAGCTGGAGCAAGCCAAGCGCGCCATCTTCGCCGGCCTGCGCACCTATGGCATCGACATCAGCTCGCAGGGCACCATCGCCGTCGTGGCCAATATCGGGATGGGCGGCGGGGACGCGGACACGATCAGTATCATCGACCTGCGACTCAAACCGCCGCGGGTGGTGGAGACCGTCACGGTCGGCCAGACTCCCGAGGGCATCAAGCTCTCCCCCGACGGCACGCTGTGTGCCGTTGTCGCGATGAACGGCAGCAACAAGGCACCCACCTCACCGTTCTACGCCGACAACGGCAAGCTGTTGCTGTTCCGCGTGGAGGGCACCAGGCTGACCAAGGTGGCCGAGGCGCCGATCGGCCACTGGTCCCAGGGCGCGGCGTTCAGCGACGACAACCGCACGATTCTGGTCGGCAATATGGTCGAACGGAACGTGATGGTGTTCAAGTGGGACGGCAGCACGCTTACGTCTGCCGGCGACCTGAAGGTGAAGGGTGGCGCAGCCGCCATCCGCACCGCGGACAAGCCCCGGATGTGACGCTGGCGTTGATTCCGGACGTCACGCGTGGGTGCGCCGCTCCGGCTCCGGCCCCATCCGGGCAAGCTGGAGCGCGGCGGTACCGGCGCAGGCCCGGCGCCCCGTCAAGTTCGCTTGCGCGCCTGGGCGGGGAGGCTGGGCAGCTTGGCGGGCCGCTCCGGCCCCCAGACGCGGCTGTAGTAGCTTTCCGCCAGGTGCAGGGCGCCGACCGGGTTGTGGGCCAGCACCCGATCCTTGACCACGACCGTGGTGACGAGCCCCTTGGAGTGGCGGTAGAACAGGCTGTCGTGGCCCACGCACAGCCCCATCACCAGGTTCAACTCGCTGCCCGCCGCGTTCAGCAGCTCGGCCTGGGAGATCGGGTTGCACATGGACTCGTGCTGCCCCGGGCGGATTTTCTCGTCATCGCGCAGGCCGATCTGCTCCTTGTCGATCCCGCCGTTCTTGCACGCCACCGAGGCCACCTCGAAGCCGTGGCTCTCGAGGATGGCGCTCAGCACGCGCGCCTGATCCACGAAGCTCACGCAGGTGGCGATGCCGAGCCGCTTGAACCCCATCTTCTTGGCGAACTGGCAGATCTCCTCGACGCGGGTCCACTTGCAGTAGCCCTCGCTCTCCACCCGCGCGGATTCGCGCGCCACCCGCATGTCCAACGGATCGGCGTTCTTCACCCAGGCCGCGTCGATGGAATCCGGGTCCACCTTGGTGGGGCAGAAGCCCGGCCCGCGCGCATCGGCTTCGCCGACGCGGCAGGCCCGCACCTTCGGTGGACAATAGGCGCACCCCGGCAGCTCGTAATCCATGGTGTATCCCCTCCTTCCTCGTCAGCGTGACCTGCACCTGTCACATCACTCTAGGATAGGGTGCTGCCCGGGGAAAGTCCATGATATCAATGATGAATCACGTCACATTTTGGCAGATTTCGCGTTGCGCGGGCGCCCGTCCAGGGCGACCGCTCGGGCTCAGGCGACCGCCAAGCGCTGGAATCGCGTCCAGCCCCGTCCGCGGAGGTGGAATTTCCCGGACTTCGGCAGGTGCAACCGCCGGCGATTGCAGACGCTCACTTTGACAGAATAAAGAAGCCACCATTTGTGATGGCCTCGAACTTCCATCCCTCTCGCGCCGAGTCGTTAAGCGCTTGCTCGGCCTCGCCAATACTGTTCCCGGCCTTGATCAGCTTGTATCGCGCCGGCGGATTGCCGCGCGCCGGCGCAGACGAGAAAACGTGAATCGCCATGACGGCTACGACGAGGCCGATCATCAGCAAAGCGATCAGCGCAGATGTTGATTTCATACAACCCTCCGTGGAGCAGAGCTATGTCCCTTGAAGCAGCACCGCCACGCCAACGGAAACCGGGCCGCCCCGGCATTCCCCCCGTGCCGCCGTCAATCGCCGTGGCGTCGTTGGTCAGATGGCCTTGCCCCGGCCGCCAGCCGGGGGAAGTTCATGATTTCAACGCTGACGCCGGCCGCGGTTTGGCCGATTTCCCGTCACGCCGGCGACAGGCAGGGACGCCGGCTCACCCGCCGTTGACGTGGAAGCCGTAGAGCCTGGCCGCGTTGGTGCAGGTCATCTTGAGGCGGTCGGACGGGGACACGCCGGCGAAATCGATGTCCAGGCTTTCGTGCGAGCGGGGCCAGGTGGAATCGGTGTGGGGGTAGTCGGAGGACCACATCAGGTTGTCCACCCCGATGAACTCGCGACAGAACACGCCCACGCGGTCCTTGATGAACGTGGCGGAGACCTGGCGGTGGAAGTACTCGCTCGGGGTATGCCTGGCCGGGATGTTGTGCTGCCGGGCGTAACGCTCGTGGCCCCGGTCCAGCCGCGCCAGCAGGTGGGGAATCCAGCCGATGTCGGCCTCGGCCATCACGAACCGCAGCCGCGGGTGGCGGTCCAGCATGCCGCTGCACAGGAGATCGGCGAGAGTGAGCTGCATGTCGAGCGGCGACTGGGCGTAGGCGGCCGAGCCGTAGGTGTCGCGGCTGAAGCGCGAGACCGGCTTGCGCATGGCGGTCAGCGTGTGCAGGTGCACCGGCATCCCCAGATCGACCACCGCCGACCAGAGCGGGTCGTAGTGGGGCTGGCTGAACTCCAGCCCCTCGGGCGGCACGAACGCGATCATCGAGCCGCGCAGGCCGCGCTTGCGCCAGCGCTGCATCGCCTCGATGGCCCGGTCCACGTTGTGGATCGAGATCAGCGCCAGCCCGGCGAGCTGCTCGGGCGCGTGGTTGCAGTATTCAAGCAGCCACCCGTTGTAGGCCTCGAAGGCCGCTTCCTGCAGCTCGGCATCGGGCATCGCATAGAGCCCCATCGCATAGGTCGGGTAGAGCACCTCGGCGGAGACGCCGTCGATGGCCTGATCCTTCAGCCGCTCGACCGGGTCCCAGCCCCCCGGCCGCAGGTCCTGGTGGTGGGCGCCGGCGAACTTGGCCAGTTCGGCCTTGTCCATGCCCACCGCGGCGATGCTGCCCACAGCGCGCAGCATGGCGCCCTCGGCGACGAACCAGGTGCCCGGCTTGCCCTGGTAGTTGGGCACGAACCGCGGTGCGCGGTCGCGGAACTTCTTGTCCATGCGCGTCTCCCACAGCTTCACGGGCTCGAAGATGTGCGAGTCGGCGGAGATGATGATGTTCCCAGCCATGGCGTCGGCTCCCCTGGATGGCCCTTGCCGGATCGCGCGCACCCGCCCCCTGCGGGCAGGTACGGCACTTCCGGTGCGGCGGCGGACTGTATCCCTCGGCGAGGCGCCCCCTCGGGCGGCAGGCTGCGCAACCCTGGCCCCGCCACGTTCCCCAAATACGCCTCTAGTCGCCTTGAATCGGATTGTCAAACCGGCCAGCCCCATGCCGGCAGAATAGCCGGTTAGGGGGTAGGAGCGAACTGCCCGTTCTGGTAGCGTTGAACGAGCCTTCCTGCTGGAGCAACTGCTTCATGTCTGAGATCACGCCCTGCCGGACGCCTGACGAAGATGCGCTTCTCGCAGACTACGTTCCCGCGGCATTGCGGGATCGGCCCGATCTGCAGACGGCAATTCCGCGCCTCGCCAAAGAGGCACATGCCATCGAGGAAATCGAAACGTCCGTCCAGCGCATCCCCACATCTCACAGCCTGCACCAGCGAGACGCCCGCAATCTCGACTTCATCGCGTCGGACAGCGTGCACCTGGTGCTGACCTCGCCGCCTTATTGGACCCTGAAACATTACCGGGAGACCGAAGGTCAGCTTGGGGCCGTGGCCGGCTACGAGGAATTCCTGACTGAGCTGGATCGGGTCTGGCGACACTGCCTGCGGGTTCTTGTGCCGGGAGGACGACTGATCTGCGTGGTGGGCGACGTATGCCTTTCGCGCCGGAAGGCCGGGGAGCACACCGTGTTCCCCTTGCATGCATCTATCCAGGAGCATTGTCGCGGGCTCGGTTTCACGAACCTGGCGCCCATCATCTGGCACAAGATCGCCAACGCCAAGTATGAGGTGGAAGGAGGCCCCGGATTCCTGGGCAAGCCCTACGAGCCTAACGCGGTGATCAAGCACGATATCGAGTACATCCTGATGGAGCGCAAGCCTGGCGGTTACCGCAGGCCATCCGCAGCGAAACGCGTGCTGAGCGTCATCAGCGCGGAACATTATCAGGAATGGTTCCGGCAGATCTGGACCGGACTGACCGGGGCGTCGACACGGGCACACCCCGCTCCCTTTCCGTTGGAACTCGCGGAACGCCTGGTTCGCATGTTCAGCTTCGTAGGGGACACGGTGTTGGACCCCTTCATGGGGACGGGCACCACCAACCTCGCTGCGGCAAATTGGGGCCGAAACAGCATTGGCGTCGAAATCGACCCACATTATTTCGTCATCGCCACCAAGCGAATCGATCAGCAGGGCAGCTTGTTCGCTGCGCGCACCGTCAGGACCGTTACGGATCGGTAGCGTATGGACCTTCACGCACGCCTGGCGGAAGCCGTGCGCGTCTTCTGGAATACCCGCGCCACGCAGCAGGCCAACCAGGGCAGCCGCACGGGAAGGCGGGACCAGGGAAATCGCGGCGCCGTGACGGGTGGCGCCCAGTTGGACGGTTTCGTACAGGTGATTCGGGACGTGCTGACTGAAGCCGGAGTGGCCGACGCCGACATCTTCAGGAAGAAACGCAGCGCAACCCTGCCCGGATATTTCCGCCCGACGAAGGAATGGGACCTCGTGGTGGTAACCGACGGCCATCTTCTCGCCACGATCGAGTTCAAGTCCCATGTGGGGTCCTTCGGCAACAACGTCAACAACCGCATCGAGGAGGCATTGGGCAGTGCGCTTGACCTCCGCACCGCGTATCGCGCTGGCGCCTATAAGCCCTCTGCGACGCCTTGGGTGGGCTATATGCTGCTCCTCGAGGACGCTCCCACGTCCACTAGGCCCGTTTCGGTGAAGGCGCCCCATTTCGCCGTGTTGCCGGAGTTCCGAGAGGCGTCCTACGCGGAACGGTATCGCCTGTTCTGCGAACGGCTGGTGCGCGAGCGGCTGTACGACGCCGCGTGCCTGCTCCTGTCATCTTCAGATCGCGGGATGCGTGGACACTATCGGGAGCCATCGCAGGAGCTGGGGTTCCGCAACTTCGCTGTGTCCCTCGCGGCCAAGGCCTCTGCATTTCACACATTGCGCTGACGCTTCCGCACCCCCTCGCCTTGCCTTGCGCCCTTGCGTGGGGCATAGGGACGGGGACGCTTCGCATGCGGCGAGGCCACTCTCTCCTCGTGCGGAGCCCCATGACGCGACCGCCCTGGCGCGTGCTGTTCATCGCGACGGCCACCGGGCTGGTGCTGCCCGGCGATGCCTTCCTCTACGGCGTGCTGCCGACCTACTACGCGGTGCTGGGGCTGGCACCCTGGCAGGTGGGGGTGCTGCTCTCGGCGAACCGCTGGGTGCGGATGGGCTCGAACACGCTGGCCGAGTGGGTCTATCGCCGGCCGCCGATCGTGCCGTGGGTGGTGGCGAGCTTCCTGGGCGGGGCGCTCTGCACGCTGGTTTACGGCACCGTGCCGGTGTTCCTGATCCTGCTGGCGATGCGCCTGGTGTGGGGGGTGTGCTTCTCGTTCATGCGGCAGGCCGGCATCATGACGGTGCTGGCCAGCTCCGAACGCGCGCGGCTGCGCCAGAACATGGGCTACCTGCGCAGCTTCAGCGCCATCGGCGGCATCCTGGGCGTGCTGCTCGGCGGCATCGGTCATGACCAGCTCGGCTTCACCCCGACGCTGCTGATCTTCGCCGTGCTGGCGCTGGCGGCCGCGCCGCTCGGCTTCCTTTCGCAGCGGGGGCTGGAACCGGCCCCGGCGCCCGCCCACCGGTCGGCCACGGCCCTGGGTGACCCAAGGGTGCTGGCGGGCGGCTTCGCGCTGGGGATGGTCGGGCCGGGGCTGGTCACCTCCGGGCTCGGGCTGGTG
This sequence comes from Candidatus Lambdaproteobacteria bacterium, assembly GCA_016204605.1. Taxonomy (GTDB): domain Bacteria; phylum SAR324; class SAR324; order SAR324; family JACQKK01; genus JACQKK01. The sequence goes on along the minus strand of JACQKK010000034.1, from coordinate 49,308 downwards.
CTGAAGGCGCAGCTCGGCGGCACCGTGAGCCTGCTCGGACTCACCGTGGGCGTGGCCTCGCTGAACGGCTTCCTGCTCGCGTTCCGCTGGATCCTGGACGGCCTGGGCTCGCCGACCCTGGGCGCCCTGGCGGACCGGATGGGGCGCGAGCGGCTGATCCCCTGGGTGTTCGGCGTGGGCGCGCTGGCGCTGCTGCTGGCCTTCCTGCCCACCGGCATCCCGGGCATCGTGGCGGGGGTGCTGGTGCTGTTCGTCTGCAACGCGTTCCTGCTGGTGCTGCTGCAATCCTGGGCCGGCCTGCACGGCCCCAGGACCGTCTCGGGCTACGTCACCGCCCAGGACCTGGGCTCCGCCCTCGGGCCGGTGGTGGGGCTGGGCTTCGCCCAGTTCGGGCTCTCCCCCAAGCTGATCTTCCTCACCGGCGCCGTGCTGTATGGCCTGTGCGTCGCGGCCTCCCGACGCGTCGGCGAGGAGGCGTGAGCGGCAGGGCCGCCGGTGCCGTCACTGCGCCGCAGCCCGCTCCCCGCGCGGGTCGGGCGTCAGGAAGTCGGCGTCGAAGATGGCCATCGGGCGCGGAGTCGCGCCGGGGGCGCGGTACTCGCCAATCTCGACCAGCCGGCCCACGGCGCCCACCTCGCCGTTGAAGCGCAGCCCCTGGATCGCCTCCAGCGCGGCGCCGACGGGCCGGAACGCCCAGCGCTCCTCCCCGAGCCGCACGATGTAGAGCTCCCCCTCGCGGCGCTCGAGATAACCCATCGCCACGTAGCGCTTGCGGTCTGGCGCGGTGGGCGGGCGCGAGACGATCGAGAGCCGCCATTCCGCGTCGTAGAACAGCTCGGCATCCCGCAGCGTGGCCAGCGGCGCGCGACCCGCCTTGAGCTCGACGCGGCGCGCCTCCCGCAGCGCCTCCTCGCGGGCCCGGGCGTCCGCGGGCGCCGTCTGCCCCGCCGCGGCGAGCTTGCGATCCTCCTCCTCCCGCTGGGCGCGGGCGAGCGCGCGCAGGCGGTCGCCCCGCTCGCGGTGGAGCGCCTCGGCGAAGCCGCTGTAGGCCTTGGCGAACGCGAGCAGGTAGGGGCGCTCCGCCTGCTGCCCGAGCTCGCGGTTGATGCGGGCCTCCTGTTCCTTCAGCTCGCGCTCCCGATCGGCGCAGGGGCGCGCCGGCTGGATGCAATCCTCCAGCTTGAGGAAGTAGTAGTCGTGGAACAGGAAGGCCAGGCCGATGAAGTCCGCGACGCCGTAATAGGGGCCGCCCTTGCCGTTCTTGTAGTGGTGCTCGTTCTCCAGGATCGCGTCGACCACCTCCTGGCTGTAGAAGGCGATGGCGGCGTTGTCGTCGACGGCGTTGCAGGGAGTGCGCTCATCGGAATTGCCCTGCGCATCGAACGAGACGCAGAACAGCCGCCGCTCGGTCCCCTTGCGCACCCTGTGCTCTCCCAGCTTGAACAGGGTGGGCTGGCCTTCGATCCGGCCGCGGATCGCCGCGAACAGCAGCGCCCCGCTGATCCTGGTTCGGTATGCGCCGCGAAGCTGCTCCTTGCGCTCCGGCGTGAGCGGCCCGGCGGGCTTGGCCTCGAAGGTGAACTGTGCCCATGCCGACGCTGCGACGAGCAGCAGCAGCGGCCAGATGACCACACGCAAGAGCCTGCGCCCGGCCATGGCGACCTCCTGGCGACCCGTTTCCGCGGAAATGCCTCCCAGGCGTGAACCTGCGGGGATTCACCCTTGCTCTGGTTCATGCCGGTGCATACCGGTTCATACCAGCATCCGGCCCGGGTGGGGAAGGGCGCGCGTTCCCCTTTCCGGGCGCAGCGCGACGCGCTAAGGTGACGGGTGGCGCCGCCGCGGGAAGCCCCAGGGCAGAGCGGCGGCCATCGCCTTCGCACACCGTGGGAGAGAGACGTGAGCGAGTTTACCTATTGGGTGAATGGCACCTTCGTGCCGGCCAGCCAGGCGGCGATTCCCCTCGATCACCGCGGCTTCAGGACGGGAGACGCCGTGTTCGATACGGAGCGCACCTTCAACGGCAAGATCTTCCGCCTGCGGGAGCACCTCGAGCGGATGAAGCGCTCGCTCAGCTACACGCGTATCGACCCCGGCCTGAGCATGGAGGAGCTGGCGCAGGCCAGCGAGCAGACGGTCGAGCGCAACCGCCACCTGCTGGCCGACTACGGCGATTTCTGGGTCACCCAGCTCATCGCCCGCGGCAACGGCGCCAATCCGGCGAAGCCCGGCCCGGCCTTTGTGGCCGTGGTGCTGCGCCAGCTCGCCTACGCCAAGATGGCGCCGCTGTACGAGCAGGGCGCGCCGCTCATCATCCCCACCGTGCGCTCGTCCACCGTGGGCGGCGTGGACCCCAAGGTCAAATCGGTGAGCCGCCTCCACTTCGCCCTCGCGGACCTGGAGGCGAAGGAGCGGGACCCCGATGGCGTGGCGCTGATGGTGGACGACCGCGGCAACCTGGCCGAGGTGGTCTCGGGCAACCTGTTCCTGGTGACCAACGGGGTGGTGCGCACGCCGGGCAGCCAGGGCATCCTCGAAGGGGTCTCCCGCGCCACGACCATCGAGCTCTGCCGCCGCGACGGCCTGCCCGTCCAGGCGGGCGACTTGCAGCCATACGACCTCTACACCGCCGACGAGGCGTTCTTCACCACCACCAGCATCTGCATCATGCCCGTGCGTTCGCTCAACGGCGCGCCCATCGGCAAGGCCGTCCCCGGCGTCATCACCAGGAAGCTGACCGACTCGTGGAACCGGCTGGTGGGGCTCGATATCCCGGGGCAGTTCCGCGCCCAGGCCGCCAAGCTGGCCGCCAAGGCCGCGCAGCCGGCGCCCGCCGCCCGCTGACGCCGGCGCCGCGTGCGCCTGCGGCGGCGCAGCGCGCAGCGGCCGCGGCGTCGAGGCGACCGGCCGGGCGGGCCGCCGGAACGGCGGCCTCCGATCCCTCCGCGCAGCAAACCCTGCACGCAGACCAGGGAGGCACCGCCATGCAGGCAACGCCCGTGGCCAGAACGCAGTTGTGGAAGGCGCTGTGGTTCTGGGGACTGCCGCTGGCGGGCCTCGCCCTGGTCGGCGCCGCCCTGGCCTGGGCGATCCGTTCCGATGCCGTGGTGTGGCTGGCCCAGGCCAACGCGTGGATCGCGGATACGGTGATCGCCCGGCTGGGATATTTCGGCGTGTTCCTGCTGATGTTCATCGAGTCCAGCTTCATCCCCTTCCCCTCGGAGATCGTGATTCCGCCGGCGGCGGACCTGGCCCGGCGCTCTGCCGAGTGGAACCTGGCCGCGGTGATCGGGGTCGGCACGCTGGGCTCGCTGGCCGGGGCGCTGTTCAACTACTACCTGGCGCTCTATCTGGGGCGCCCGATGCTGATCGGGCTCATCCACCGCTACGGGCGCTACTTCCGGCTCAGCATCGCCGGCTACGAAGCAGCCGAATCGCTGTTCGCGCGCCACGGCGACATCTCGACCTTCACCGGTCGCCTGATCCCGGCGATCCGGCAGATCATCTCGCTCCCGGCCGGGCTGGCGCGGATGAACCTGCTGCGGTTCTGCCTCCTGACCAGCGCCGGGGCCGGCCTGTGGGTGGCCGTGCTCGCCTTCGCGGGGTATTGGTTCGGCGCGGACCCCCAGCGCCTGGCGGAGGTGCTGCGGGAATACTCGCACTGGCTGGTGGCCGCCGCGCTCGTGCTGATCGGCGGCTATCTGCTCCGGCTCCGCCTGCGGCGCCCGCGCCCGGCGGAGCGACCCTGATCCGAGGCGGCAGGCTGCCATGTCCGAGGTGCTGCACATCGTGGTGCGGGGCCACGTGCAAGGCGTGGGGTACCGCTACTACGCGGAATCCGTGGCGACCCAGTACGGGATCGCCGGCTGGGTGCGCAACCTGCCAAGCGGCGAGGTGGAGCTGCTCGCGCGGGTGGCGCCGGGCGACCGTTCCGCGTTCCTGGCCGCACTCCAGCAAGGCCCGCCCCACTGCCGGGTCGAGGGGATGCGCGTGGGGCCGGCGCCCCGCGGGCTCGACTGTCCTGAGCACGGCTTCAGCGTGCGCTTCTGATGGCCCCGCCGGCGCGGCTCCCGGAGCGCGGGGCTCGCGGCATCGCCCGATGCGCCAGCCCGCTGCCCTTGATCCCTATCGCCCTCTGCGATTCCCCCACCCCGCAGGGGTGCGCCTTCCACCCGGTGCCACATTGACAAACGCGGGTGTTGGGATAGGTGTGGGGGCAGCGTAACAGGGGAGGGGGATGCGGGCCGCCAGGCGGCACCAGGCAGCGCATGCACGTCATCACCGGGGAAGGATCATGACGACCAGAACGATAGCGGCGGCGATCGTCGCCGTGGCGGTGAGCCTCGCGTGGGGCCCTCCCGCGGCCATCGCCCAGAAGTATGGCGGCATCCTCAAGTCCATCCAGCGCGATAACCCCAACAGCCTCTCCTCCCATGACGAGAGCGGGTCGTTCGTCGCGCAGTGGCCCGTGGGCGGCGTCTACAACAGCGTCCTCTACTTCGACCCGCTGAAGCCTGTCGAATCCTTCGATACGGTGATTCCCGAGCTGGCGAAAAGCCGGCAATGGAGCACGGACCACAAGACGCTCACCTTCACGCTCAATCAGGGGGTGCGCTGGCACGACGGCAAACCGTTCACCGCCGCCGACGTGAAGCACACCTTCGATGTCGTCCGCAATGCCTCCCCGCAGAAGCTGCGGATCAACCCGCGCAAGACATGGTGGACCAACGTGAAGGACATCACCACCAACGGCGATCACGAGGTGACCTTCCACCTGGGCCGGCCGCAGCCCTCGATCGTCCTGATGCTGGCCTCCGGGTTGTCGCCGGTCTATCCTAAGCACGTCCCGCTGGCGCAAATCCGCACCGAGGCCATGGGCACGGGCCCCTTCAAACTGGTGGAATTCAAGCGCGACGCGTACCTCAAGGTACGCAAGAACGACGACTATTTCGTCAAGGGGCGACCGTACCTGGACGGCATCGACTACATCGTCATCAAGAACAAGGCGACCCGGATCGCCGCGCTGCAATCGGGGCAGGTGGATGTGAACCAGCCCACGGAAACCGACGAGCCCGTCTATAAGACGTTGAAGGCCACCGTGCCCGACATGGAGTTCAATAAGACGGCGACCAACTCCTTCGTCAACGTGGTGCTCAACGTCCCGAAACCGCCGTTCGACAACCCCAAGCTGCGCAGGGCCGTCAGCATGGCGATGGATCGGGTGGCCTACACCGGCAAGGTGCAACCGGGCTACATCGTGGGCGGGTTCATGCTGGGCCGGCCCCATGGCGCCTGGGGGCTGACGGATGCCGACCTGGCGGGGTTGCCCGGCTACCGCGACCCCGAGCTGGATAAGGAAGAGGCCCGCAAGCTGATGCGCGAGCTGGGGTACAGCGAGCAGAATCGCCTCAAGCTCAAGGTGACCACGCAGAACGTGGCCAACATGCGCGATGGGGCCACCTGGGCCCTGGGCGAGCTGAAGCAGATCTACGTGGATGCCGAGCTCGACGTGCGGGAGATTGCCTCGTTCTACCCGAGTATGGCGCGGAAGGAGTTCGTCATTGCCGCGATCGCCTCCGCCTCCGCGATCGACGACCCGGACGCCATCTATTACGAGCATTTCTCGTGCGCTTCGGTTCGCAATTACGCCTCCTATTGCAGCAAGGAACTGGACGGTTTGATCGAGAAGCAATCGAGCACGATCGACCAGCAACAACGCGTGGCGCTGGTGGGTGAGGTCGAACGGCTGTTGATCCACGATGTACCGCGCATCTCGATCGGCTTCCGCGTCAACTACAACGCCCGTCGCGGCTACGTGAAGAACTTCGTCGGGCACAGCACGACGTCGAACTGGCTGCGCATGCAGGACGTCTGGCTCGACAAGTGATTCCCACCGCAGGAATCCGGCATCCGGGGGATGGCCCGAGCGTCCTCCGGCTGCCGGCAGCCCTGCGCCGTGACGGAACGCGCGGAGAAGTCGCGATTGGCACCTCACGGGTGGTGATTCCGCAGCCGCCGGCAGCGGGTAGGCAGGCGGCGTGCCCGCGGCGGTCGCGACGAGCGGGGAACGTGACCGCGTCGCAATGGGGGAGGCGGGTGCCGGGGGTGCGCCTGGGGCCGGCGCCCCGCGGACTCGACTGCCCCGAGCACGGCTTCAGCGTGCGCCTCTGACGCGCCGGCCGGCGCAGCGCCCGGCGGGAGTCCCGGCAGCCGTCGGTTTGCCCGCGGCGTGCCTTGCGCCCCTTCCCCCACTCCAGCCACCCGCCCATCTCCCGACCGCCAGCCTCAACTTCGCCCCTTCGTCGCCGGCGGCACACCCACGCATTGACAATCGCGGATGTTGGGATAGTTGTGTAGCAGCGTAAGCGGGAAGGGGTGCGGGCCGCCACGCGGCACCGCGCAGCGCACGCAGGTCATCATCGGGAAAGGATCATGACGAAGAGAACGATAGCGGTGGTGATCGTCGCCGTGGCGGCGAGCCTCGCCTGGGCCCCTCCCGCGGCCATTGCCCAGAAGTACGGCGGCATCCTCAAGTCCGTCCAGCGCGATACCCCCAACAGCCTCTCGCCCCACGACGAGAGCGGCTCGTTCGTGACGGCGTGGGCCGTGGGCGGTGTGTACAACAACGTCGTCTTCTACGACCCGCTCAAGCCGGTCGAATCGGTCGACACGCTGATCCCCGAGCTCGCCAAGAGCTGGCGCTGGAACAGCGACTACACCCGGCTCACCTTCCCGCTGAACCAGGGGGTGATGTGGCACGATGGCAAGCCGTTCACCGCCAAGGACGTCAAGTATACCTACGATATCGATCGCGGCGTCGGGACGCAGAAGCTACGGATCAACCCCCGCAAGTTTTGGTGGCGCAACATCAAGGACATCACCACCAACGGCGACCACGAGGTCACCTTCCACCTGGGGCGCCCCCAGCCTTCGCTCCTGCTGATGCTGGGCAGCGGGGTGGTGCCGGTGTATCCGGCCCACGTGCCACTGACCACGGTCCGGCAGTGGGCGATGGGCACCGGACCCTTCAAGATGGAATTCTATAAGCCCGAACTGGGGCTCAAGGTGCGCAAGAACCAGGACTATTTCGTCAAGGGTCGCCCGTACCTCGATGGCGTGGACTACGTCATCATCAAGAGCAAGCCGACCCGCGTCGCCGCGCTGCAATCGGGGCAGGTGGAAGTCGACCAGCCCTCCGAGACCGACCAGCCGACCTATGAAACCTTGAGGGCCACCGTCCCGGACATGGAGTTCAACAAGACCGCGACGACCTCAAACGTGAACATGCTGCTAAACCACGCGCGGCCGCCGTTCGACAATCCCAAGCTGCGGAAAGCGTTCAGCCTCGCGCTGGACCGGCGGGCATACACCACAAAGGTGCAGCCCGGCTACATCGTCGGGGCGTTCGTCCTGAATCGGCCTCACGGCGCCTGGGGACTCGAGGACGGCGCATTTCTTGACATGCCGGGCTATCGGGACCCCAAGGTGGACAAGGAAGACGCCCGCGCGCTCATGCGCGAGCTGGGCTACGGCGAGACCAACCGCCTGAAGCTCAAGGTCACGACCCAGAACGTGGCCAACTTTCGCGATGGGGCAAGCTGGGCCATCGGCGAACTCAAGCAGATCCACGTGGATGCCGAGCTCGAGATTCTCGAGAACGCGGTCTACTACCCGCGCATGGCGCGCAGGGAGTACGTGATGTCGGTACAGGCCACCGGCCCTTCCGTCGACGACCCCGATGTCTATTACTTCGAGGGGTTCCTCTGCACGTCGATCCGCAATTACACGAACTATTGCAACAAGGAGACCGAGAAGCTGTTCGACCAGCAATCGAGCACCATCGATCGCGCCGAGCGCATCGCGCTGGTGGCACAAATCGAGCGGCGGCTGGTCGAAGAGGTGGCCCGCGTCTCGATCGGTTTCCGCATCAACTACAACGCCCGGCGCCGTTACGTGAAGGGCTTCATGGGGCACAACACCACGTCGAACTGGCTGCGCATGCAGGACGTCTGGCTCGACAAGTGATTCCCACCGCAGGCATCCGGCGCCCCGGAGGTCGGCTCCAACGCCCTCCGGCTGCCTGCCGGCCCGCTGCCGCGACGGAACAGCGCGAGCGCGCCCGTTTAACTCTTCACGGGCTTTGATTCCGCCGCCGCAGGCAGGGGGTCGGCAGGCAGGGGGACCGCAAACGTCGCGACGTGGCGGGAGCGAGACGCCGCGGCGAAGGGGGAGCCGGGCGCCGCGGATTCGCGCGGCACCGGGCGATCTGATATATAGAAAGTTTCAGGGGGCATCACCGGACCAACCGACGGCTCCGGAGAAAGTCGCCCCTCATCCGGTTCGACATCCGAATCCTGGATGGAGCGCTTCGCATGCACAAGGGCATGACTCGCCTCGTCCTAGGCGCCCTGATTCTCGCCCTGGGCGGGGGAGGGTACTACGCGTACAGGGTCTACTGGAACAACGATGCCGCGGCGTCGGCGGCCCGCAACGGCAACCGGGCCGTGCGCGCGCAGCCGGTCGTGGTGACCCGGGTGGCGCGCCAACCCATGCCCGTGGAAATCGTGGCGATCGGCACCGTCCAGGCCATCTCCGCCGTGGCGGTGCGCACGCGCATCGACAGCCAGATCATGCAGGTGCACGTCGCCGACGGCCAGCGGGTGAAAGCCGGCGCGCCCATGTTCACGCTGGATGCGCGCCAGGCCACGGCCCAGCTCGAGCAGGCCAAGGCGGCGCTGGTGCGCGACCGGCTGCAACTCGCCAACGCCCGGCGCATCCTCCAGCGCATGAATCCGCAGCTGGATGCGCGGGACACGATGGACCAGGCCCGCAGCCAGATGGACGTGGCGGCGGCGAGCGTGCTGGCCGACGAGGCGAACGTCCACTTCTACTCCACGCAGGTCTCCTACACGACGATCAAGGCCCCCATCTCCGGGCGCGTCGGCACCATCGCGTACAAGCAGGGCAACATCGTGCGGGCCAACGACCCCACCCCGCTGGCGACCATCAACCAGATCAGCCCGATCTACGTGGCGTTCTCCGTGCCACAGAAGGAGCTGCCGGCGTTCCAGGATGCGATCGCCAAAGGGGCCATCACGGTGCGGGCCAGCCAGCCGGGCATCGCGACCGCGCCACAGCAGGGTCGGGTGGAGTACGTGGAGAATGCCATCGACACGGCATCGGGGACGTTTTCCGTGAAGGCGCGCTTCGCCAACGGGGATGAACGGCTCTGGCCGGGCGCCTTCGTCAACGTGGTGGCCAACCTCCGCACCGAGGCGGGTGCCCTCGTCGTTTCCGCCCACGCGGTCCAGGCCAGCCAGGAGGGCGCCATCGTGTTCGTGGTCAGGCCGGACCTCACGGCCGAAGTGCGCCGCGTCAAGATCAACCGCACCGTGGGCGACCAGGCGGTGATCGAGGAGGGGTTGGCGGATGACGAGCAGGTGGTCATCGATGGCCAGTTGCGGCTGATCGAGGGCAGCAGGGTCTCCATCGTCAAGCCCCGCAGCCTCAGCGCAGAAGACGGCCGCGGGCCGACCCCCGCCGACGGTGCGCCCAAGGCCGCCCGCAAGGGCAAGAAAGGCCGGGCTGCGGCTGGCGCGGAGACCTCGCCATGAACCTCCCCCAACTGTGCATCCAGCGCCCCGTCATGACGACGCTGCTGATGCTGTCGTTCATGGTGGCGGGGGTATTCGCCTACTTCAAGCTGCCCGTCGCGGCCATCCCGCGCGTGGACTTTCCGGTGATCGAGGTGACGGCTCAGCTTTCGGGCGCCAACCCCGAATCGATGGCCGCCTCGGTCGCCACGCCGCTCGAACGCCAGTTCTCGACCATCTCCGGCGTCAATGCCATCACCTCGGTCAACGGCGCCGGCAGCACGCGCGTGACGCTCCAGTTCAACCTGGATCGCGATATCGACAGCGCGGCCCTCGACGTGCAGTCGGCGATTTCCACGGCCCTGCGGAAGCTGCCGAGCGAGATGACGACGCCGCCCGGGTTCCGCAAGGTGAACCCAGCCGACTTCCCCGTGCTGTATTTCTCGTTCCGCTCTCCCACCCTGCCACTTTCCGGCGTGAACGAGTATGCCGACATGGCGGCGCAGCGCATCTCCGCGCTGCCCGGCGTGGCCCAGGCACTGATCTTCGGCCAGCAGAAGTACGCGGTGCGGGTGCAGGTGAACCCGAACGCGGTGGCCGCCAAGGGCATCGGGCTCGACGAGATCCAGCGCGCCGTGGCCGCCGCGGATACGAACCTGCCCGTGGGCACGCTGAGCGGCGCCTTCCAGAGCTTCACGCTGCAGGCGAGCGGCCAGCTCCGCCGGGCCTCGGAGTATGAGCCGCTGATCGTGGCCAACCGGAACGGCAACCCCGTGCGGCTGCGGGATATCTCGCGGGTGCTCGACAGCGTGGAGGACGATGAGCAGGCCTCCTGGTTCAACGGCACGCGCTCCATCATCGTCGCCGTCTACCGCCAGCCCGACGCCAACACGATTGCCGTGGTCGACAAGGTGCGGGAGCTGCTGCCGGCGGTGCGCGAGCAGGTGCCGGCCTCGGTGGCCGTCCGGGTGCTGAGCGACCGCTCCATCTCCATCCGGGAATCGGTCGAGGACGTGGAGTTCACGCTGATGCTCACCATCGCGCTGGTGGTGCTGGTGATCTTCCTGTTCCTGCGAAACATCACGGCGACGCTCATTCCGGCGATTGCGCTGCCAATCTCGATCGTGGGCACCTTCGCGGGCATGTACCTGTTCGGCTACAGCATCGACAACATCTCGCTGCTGGCGCTCACGCTCTCGGTCGGGTTCGTGGTCGACGACGCCATCGTGATGCTCGAGAACATCGTGCGGCACGTCGAGCAGGGCATGTCGCCCATGGAGGCGGCCCTCAAGGGCTCCAAGGAGATCGCCTTCACGATCCTCTCCATGACGCTCTCGCTGGTGGCGGTGTTCATCCCCGTGTTCTTCATGGGCGGCATGGTGGGGCGGCTGTTCCGGGAGTTCGCCGTCACCATCACCATGACGATCCTGATCTCGGGCATCGTCTCGCTGACGCTGACCCCGCTGATGTGCAGCCGCCTGATCAAGCCCGTCCACGCCGACCACCAGAGCTTCTTCATGCTGCGCTGGTTCGAGGACGCCTTCAACGCCATGCACCGGGCGTATGCCTGGAGCCTGGGGCTGGCGCTCCGCCACCGCCGGATCATGCTGGCCACCGCGATCGCCACGCTGGTCGCCTCGGTCTGGCTGTTCATCGTGGTGCCCAAGGGCTTCTTCCCCAGCGAAGACACCGGCATGCTGTTCGCGGTGACGGAAGCCTCCCAGGACGTCTCGTTCGACGCGATGGTGCGGCAGCAGCGGGAGGTGGCGCGCATCATCCAGGAAGACCCCGCGGTGGATGGCACCAACTCCAGCGTGGGGGCCGGGGGCTCGAGCACGGCCGTCAACCAGGGGCGCATCTTCATCACCCTCAAGCCGCGCTCCGAGCGCTCCCCCGCGCCCGAGGTGGTGCGCCGCCTGCGCCCCAGGCTGGCGCGCATCCCGGGGGTCAACGTCTTCATCCAGTCCGTGCAGAACATCCGCGTGGGCGGCCGGTTCGCCAAGAGCGAGTTCCAGTACACCATCACCGGCACGGACTTCGGCGAGCTGCAGCGCGTGGCGCAGGTGATGGAGGCGCGCATGAAGGACCTGCCGGAACTGCGCGACGTGACCACCGACCTCTTGGTGCGCAGCCCGCAGTTGTTCGTGGATATCGATCGCGAAAAAGCCGCTGCGCTCAACGTCACCAGCGACCAGATCCGCAGCACGCTCTACTCCGCATTCGGGGCGCGCCAGGTGGCCACGATCTACACCTCCACCAACAGCTACCAGGTGATCCTGGAGCTGGAGCCCAAGTTCCGCGAGGATCCGCAGGCGCTCTCGCACCTGTACGTGCGCGGCTCGGCGGGGCAGCTCGTGCCGCTGGGCGCACTGACGACGTTCACGCGGCTGGCCGGCCCCCTCAGCATCAACCACCAGGCGGGGCTGCCCGCGGTGACGGTGGCCTTCAACCTCAACCCCGGCACGTCGCTGGGCGACGCCGTGGACTCCATCCGCCGGCTGGAGCGGGATCAGAATCTGCCCGCGACGGTCAACACCAACTTCCAGGGCACGGCGCAGGTATTCCAGGAGGCGCTGGCCGGCCAGGGCATCCTGCTGCTGGCTGCGGTGTATGTGGTGTTCGTGGTGCTGGGGATTCTCTACGAGAGCTTCCTGCACCCGATCACGATCCTGTCCGGCCTGCCCTCGGCCGGGCTGGGCGCCTTGCTCACCCTGCTCGCCTTCAAGATGGACCTGAGCGTGATCGCCATCATCGGCGTGGTCATGCTGATCGGGATCGTGAAGAAGAACGGCATCATGATGGTGGACTTCGCGCTCGACCGTCAGCGCGAGTCGAGCACCGTCACGGCCGAGCAGGCGATCTACGACGCCTGCCTGATCCGCTTCCGGCCGATCATGATGACGACCATGTCGGCCATCATGGGCTCCATCCCCATCGCCGTGGGCCTGGGCGCCGGGGCGGAGTTCCGCCAGCCGCTGGGCGTCGCCGTCCTGGGCGGCCTGCTGGTCTCGCAGTTCCTCACGCTGTACATCACGCCCGTTGTGTTCCTGTACCTGGAGCACGCGCAGCAGGCGATCCGCCGCCGCAAGTCCGCGCCTCCCCAGCTCCAGGCCGCCTAGTCCGTCGTCACCACAGGCTGCCCGTCTCCTCCTGCGCGATGCCGCGGGGGGAGACGCGTCAGCGGCGGGGGTGAGGCCACTGCGCCTGCCCGCTCGATGCCGCCGAACCGACCGACGGCCGCCGGCACACCCGTGTTTGTGCTCCGCCGGGATTTCGGCTAAGGGTGCGGCAGATCGCGGGGTGCGTCCGGCATCCCTTCGCCCACGACCTTCGGGAGGACACGCGCAATGACGCTGCAATACGAAAAGCTGATGCACTACGAGTTCCCTGCCGTCGAGCACCACTACACCCAGCGCGACAGCATGCTCTACGCCCTCGGCATCGGGCTGGGCGCGGATCCGATGGATTGGGAGCAGCTCGACTTCGTGTACGAGAAGGCGCTCAAGGTGCTGCCCACCCAGGCCGTGGTGCTGTGCCGCCCCCCCAACTTCTCGCGCGACCCGCGGTTCGGCATCAACGGCACCATGGTCGTCCACGGCGAGCAGAAGGTGATCCTGCACCGCCCGCTGCCCGGCGAGGCGGTGGTCACCGGCCAGACCCGCATCCTCAGCATCGTGGACAAGGGCCAGGGCAAGGGCGCCCTCATCTTCAGCGCCCGCGACGTGCTCGTGAAGGAGACCGGCGAGAAGGTGGCCACGCTCGAAGCGACCAGCTTCGCCCGCGGCGACGGCGGTTTCGGCGGCCCGAGCGGCCCGACCCCGGAGCCCCACGCGGTGCCGACCGGCAAGCCCGACCTGACGTTCGACTGGAAGACCTTGCCCCAGGCCGCGCTGATCTATCGGCTCAGCGGCGACTACAACCCGCTCCACTCCGACCCCGACACGGGCAAGAAGGCCGGCTTCCCCCGGCCGATCCTGCACGGCGCCTGCACCTTCGGCATCGCGGGCTGGGCCCTGCTCAAGACCTGCTGCGGCGGCGACCCCGGCAGGCTGCGCTCGATCCAGGCGCGCTTCACCAAGCCCGTCTTCCCCGGCGAGACCATCCGCACCGAGATCTGGAAGCAGGGCAAGGTGCTCTCCTTCCGCGCCCGGCTGGTGGAACGGCCGGACGTCGTCGCGCTCGACAACGGCCGCGCCGAGATCGCGTGACGGGGTTGCCGGCGGGGAGATGGCGACCCTTCGGCGGCGACCGCCTGCCGAAGAGCAGCGCCACGCCCGCATCCCTCCGGCCCGGCGACGCGCCCGGAGGTCGCGCGGGTCGCCGACCCGCCGACCCGCCAGCCTTGCCAAGGCTGCGCCGGTGCGCATAGAGTCGCAGGGCCGAGGGCGCGTCCCCGGTTACCGCGGCCCGTCGGAAGCTCCTCCCCTATCGGCCAATTCCCCATGCGCATCCAGAGCATCGAAGCGATCCCGGTCGAAATCCCGCTGGCGCGCACCTTCGGCGGCAGCAAGTACTTGGTCTCGAGTCGCTGCGCCGTGTTCACGCGCATGCGCACGGAGAGCGGGCTCGAAAGCGCCGTGTACAACGGCGACAACCGGGCGCACGGGCGCGAGATCGCGCGCATCGTCGAGCAGGAGCTGGCGCCGCTGGTGGTGGGCGAGGAGCTGTTCGCCATCGAGCGCATCTGGGAGAAGATGTTCCCCACGGCCCACTGGAACCGCGACCGCAAGCTGGTGCTGGAGGCGATGGCCTGCGTCGATTCGGCGCTGTGGGACCTCGCCGGGCGGGCGCTCGGGGTCAACGTGGCGAAGCTGCTGGGTGGCTACCGCGAGCGCATGCCCATCATCGCCATCGCCGCCTACTACGAGGACGGCAAGACCCTCGCCGACCTGCGCCGCGAGATGGCCTGGCTCAAGAGCGTGGGCATGGCCGGCTGCAAGGTCAAGGTGGGCGGGCTGACCCCGGAGCAGGACGCCGAGCGCGTCGCCGCCTGCCGCGAGGGTGCGGGCAGCGACTTCGTCCTCGCCTGCGACGCCAACCGCGGCTGGGCCGTGCCGGATGCCATCCGCTTCGCGCGGCTGGTGGAGCCGCTCCGCATCCGCTGGTTCGAGGAGCCCTGCCACTGGTACGACGACGCGGCCGGCATGGCCGAGGTGCGCCGGGCCACCGCCATCCCGGTCACCGCCGGCCAGAGCGAGATCACCAGCCATGGCGTGCGCCGCCTGATCGCCGCGGGGGCCGTGGACGTGGTCAACTTCGACGCCTCCGAGGGGGGCGGCCTCACCGAGTGGCGCCGGGTGGCCGGCCTGTGCCGCGTCCACGGCGTGGAGATGGGCCACCACGAGGAGCCGCAGATTTCGCTGCAGATGCTCTCCGCCGTGCCGCACGGCACCTACGTGGAATGCTTCCCCGACCCCGCCCGCGACCCGATCTGGGCCGGCTGGATCAAGAACCGCCCGCAGCCCAAGGACGGCATCATCGCCGTGCCCCAGGGCCCCGGCTTCGGGCTCGAGCTGGATTGGCAGCTCGTCGAACAGCACCGGCTGCGCTGAGCCCGACCGTACCCCGCGCGCCCCGTCGCCCGTGAGCCCCGACGCCCATGAGCGTGAGCGCCGGCCGCCCCCATCCGAACCACGCACCCCACACCAGGGAGAACGCCGTGACCTCGAAGGACGCCGTCACCTACGAATCGCGCGACCAGATCGCCGTCATCACCATGAACCGGCCCGAGAAGCTGAACGCCATCAACAAGGCCGTCGAGCAGGGCATGACCGCAGCCTTTCGCCGCTTCGAGACGGGCGACGACCGGGTGGCGATCGTCACCGGGGCCGGGCCCAAGTCGTTCACGGCCGGGGCCGACCTCAAGGATCAGCCGGAGCTGTGGAAGATGATGCCCGGCGTGGGGGTCGAGGTGACCAAGCCCGTCATCGCCGCCGTCAACGGCTGGTGCATCGGCGGGGGCATCGTGCTGGTGGCCTTCTGCGACCTGTGCGTGGCCGCCGAGAGCGCCATGTTCAGCTATCCTGAGGCCAAGGTGGGCGTCACGGGCGGGCTGATCACCTCGATCGCCGCGCGCATCCCCCACAAGTACGCCATGGAGATGCTGCTGGTGGCCGAGGACTTCACGGCCGCCCGCGCCCAGCAGATGGGGTTCGTCAACAAGGTGGTGCCGCCGGCCCGGCTGATGGAGACGGCCCGCGACTATGCCGTGAAGATGGTCAACAACGGCCCGATCGTGCTCGCCACCCTCAAGAAACACGTCGGCCAGATCCTCGCCAAGGGCCCCTCCGAGATCTCCGGCCTCGCCCGCATCGACCTGGAAAAGGTCTCCAAGAGCGAGGACCGCATCGAGGGCATCGCCGCCTGGCGCGAGAAGCGCCGGCCCAACTTCAAGGGGCGGTAAAGCGGGACGTGACCGATGACGGAGAGTATCCATACATGAATGCCAATAACGGCGAATCCTCCAGCGAATTGCCGCCGCGCAAGATAAGATTGTGGCTGCTTTTTCTCTTGCTAGCCATGGTTCTTTTCTTGTTTATTGGCGCCGGCTCTCTGACCTACCACCTCTTTGGATTGACAGACCGAGCGGCAAATTTCGGTGACATGTTCGGGGCAGTGAATGCGCTCTTTTCTGGGTTTGCTTTTGCCGCATTGTTTTTCGCACTATTACTGCAACGTGAAGACCTTGAACTGCAACGCGAGGAATTGCGAGCTACAAGGCAAGAATTAAAGGGCCAGAAGCAGCAGATGGAGCTACAGAATACGACGCTCAGAACGCAGACATTCGAGGACACATTCTTTCATCTAATACAGCTTCATGCTGAAGTTACGAGAGGTTTTTCGATCGAATTCGAGCAAAATGATCGGTATCTTGGTCGAGACGTTTTCACCTATCTCCGTAAAGAATTCTTGAGCCAACTGATAGAGAGTCTGAAATCAGCGCCATCCCTTACAATTCGTGAATGCATAACTCATGTTCAGGATTCTATTGGTAGTAAAACAATAATTGATCACTACTTTCGAAGTTTGTACGGCCTTCTCAGATTCATAGATGAATCGCATCAAATTGACAAGACGCTGTATGTCGACATATTGCGATCTCAACTCTCATTGAATGAATTGTTGATCATTTTTTACCACGGGCTCGCTGGCGGAGAAGCTGATCGTCTCAAGTCTCTCATTGAGAAATATTCGTTCTTCAGAGATACGACAATCACTTACATGAAATTACAAGGCAAGGAATTGTATCATCCACACGCGTTTCAAGGTTTGACGGATTCGCTGACCGTCAGCTGAATCGAGAAAATGGAAACGAGGTACGTTCGCCATGCGCGACTTCGCGGGGAAGGTGGCCGTGGTGACGGGGGCCGGGGGCGGCCTGGGACGGGCGCTGGCCGAGGCGCTGGCCGCGCGGGGGATGTCGCTCGTGCTGGCCGACCTGCGCCCCGGGCCGCTGGCGGAGACGGCCGCCCTCCTCGCCGAGCGCGGCGCGGAGGTGCTGGCCCAGCCGACCGACGTCTCCCGGCGCGAGCCGGTGGAGGCACTGGCTGCGGCGGCCTACCGGCGCTTCGGGGCGGTGCACCTGCTCTGCAACAACGCGGGCGTCTCCCTGGGCGGCGGGCTCGAGACCATGACCGAGGGCGACTGGCGCTGGGCGCTCGGCGTCAACCTGTGGGGGGTGATCCACGGCCTCGCGGCGTTCCTCCCGCGCATGATCGCCGGCGGGCCAGGCGGCCACGTCGTCAACAGCGGCAGCATGGCCGGGCTCATCGCCAGCGCGGGGCTGGGCGTATACACCGCCACCAAGTACGCGGTGGTCGGCCTCTCCGAAACGCTGGCCAGGGACTTGCGCCCTTACGGCATCGGCGTATCGGTGCTATGTCCCATGGGCGTGCAGACGGGAATCGTAGCCACGAGCGCCGCGCTGCGCCCGGCCGATTCCGAGCGGCGCACGCCGCCGGAGGGCCAGCCCGAGCTGGTGGGGCGCTGGCTGCCGCCCGCGCAGGTGGCGCGGCTGGTGGTGCGCGGGATCGAGGAGGAGCGCCTGTATATCGTCACCCACCGCGAGGGACTGGCCCTGATCGAGCGCCGCTTCGCGCGCCTGCAGGAGGCGTTTCTGCTGCTGCCCGAGCCCGAGGCCGCCCCGTGATGGCTTCGACAGAACCAGCCAGGGCCACTGTGCGCCTGAAGAGGCCGGGAAGGCGGGCTGTCTCGCAGGCCACGGATCATTGATCCTCAGCGGGATGTGCCCTGCGGCGCCACCCGTCACGACGTTCATCCACCCATACACCCTTTCACCCTCAACGGAGCGGAGCGTACATGCCGAAGATCAAAGCCGATGCCATGCGGGCGCTGACCCGCGATGTCTTTCACGCCGCCGGCCTGCCCAGGGATGCCGCGGAGCAGGTGGCGAAGCTGATGGTGCTCTCGAACGTGCGCGGCCATGACTCCCACGGCGTGCGCCAGATTCCGCGCTACCTGCAACGCATCCGCGACAAGGACATCCTGACCGACGTCAAGATCGTGGTCGAGAAGGAGACGCCCACCACGGCCATCCTCAACGCCGGCAACACCTTCGGCCACCTCGGGGCCGCGCGGGCCATGGAGCTCGCCATCGCCAAGGCCAGGCAGATGAAGATCGCGGCGGTGGTCGTGCACGCGCTCAACCACATCGGGCGCGTGGGGGGATACCCGGAGATGGCGGCGGCCGAGGGGCTGATCGGACTGTGCTTCGTCTCCTCCCACAGCGGCGAGAAGTCCCAGACGGCCTTCGGCGGGATCGACAACCGGATGGGCACCAACCCGATCTCGGCGGGCTTCCCGTTCCCCGGCGCCAACCCGGTGCTGCTCGACTTCGCCTCGTCGGTGGTCGCGGCGAACAAGATCCGCCAGGCGCTGGACCGCAAGAAGCCGGCCGGGCCTGGCTGGATCATCGACCGCGCCGGCAACCCGGTCGACGACCCGCAGATGTTCATCGACGGCAAGGCGCTGCTGCTGCCCGTGGGCGGCAACCAGGGCCACAAGGGCTACGGGCTGGCCGTGATGAACGAGATCCTCTCCGGCATCCTCAGCGGCTCGGGCACCAACGCCACGGTTTCCGGGGGCAAGTTCGACAACGTCGTGTTCATGATCGCGATCGACCCGCTGGCGTTCGTCACGCGCGCCTACTACGACCGCGAGGTCAAGGCGTTCATCGAGTACCTGCGCGCCAGCAAGGTGCGCCCGGGTGACCCGCCCGTGCAGGTGCCCGGTGACTACGAGACCCACGTGCAGGAGATCGTTGAGGCCCAGGGCATCGAGATCGAGCAGCCGGTCTGGGACAGCATCGTGAAGGCCGCCCAGTCGGTCGGCGTGGCCGTGCCCCAGCCCATTCCCGCCCGGTAGGCTTGCCCCAGCTCGGCCCCTGCCGCTGACGGGGCGATTCCCCTTTCCAATTCCCGGAGCGGGGGGCCAGGGGGTGAGGTCGTGGCGCAGAACCTCACCCTCCCCAACCCTCCCTCTCCAAGAATTGGAGAGGGAGGGGGCGCGGTATCAGCCCCCAGGGCGGATGAGCGCCATTCACCCTCCCCACTTGGTGGGGAGGGGCAGGGGTGGGGACGCGGGCACACGCCTTCCCCCTCTCCAATTCCTGGAGAGGGGGCCAGGGGGCATATGCGTTAAGCTAACGCGCTACGGTCGGTGGCTTCTGCGATGCCAAGACGCCTCGGTGTTTCCCGGGAATTGCTACGTTCGGGTCCGACTTCTTTGAGCGCACGAGGCTGAAATCCGCGTGGTGCGCGGCTTCCGGCGTCCTCACCCCGCCCTTCGGGCACCCCTCCCCACTTGGTGGGGAGGGGCAGGGGTGGGGACGCGGGCACACGCCTTCCCGTCTCCAATTTTTGGAGAGGGGGCCGGGGGGTGAGGTCGCCGGCCACGCCGCGCCGACGCACACCCGGCAAATTTGCCATCCGTGTATAATCGCTTCCGGCAATACGTCGCCCCCGACGGGTCGCGCGTCCGGCACGTCCGGCCGGCCCGCTGGGTCAACCCCCCTTGCACCGGTTCAGCCATGGCGTCGTTCCAGGTTGAAGGGCTGCACGTCGAGCACGCCCCCGCCTCCCCCGGCGGGAGCGGCCCTGCGCGGCCGCCGCTGCTGCTGGTGCACGGCGCCGGCCACGGCGCCTGGTGCTGGGAGCACTGGCTGGACGTGCTGCCGGCGCGGGGCTGGGAGTGCTGGGCGCTCTCGCTGCGCAACCACCCCGGCTCGTTCGCCGTGGACGACGAGACGTACCGCACCCGCCTGCGCGTGACCGACTACGTGGCCGATGTGGCGGCCGTGGCGGCGCGCATTGGGCGACCCGCCATCGTGGCGGGCCACAGCATGGGCGGCATCGTCGTGCAAGCCTACGCGGCGCAGGCCTTCGCGGCCCAGGCCGCCACGGGATCGCCGCGCGCGACCGGGATGGCCGCGCCGCCCGTCCCGGCGGGGATCGTGCTGCTGGCGTCGGTGCCGCCGGGCGCATTCGCCCCGCTCCGCTCGGCACCCATCGCCAGCGACGGCCCCTACCTGCTCACGCCGGATGCGGCGGCCGCCCACTACTTCCACGGACTGGAGCCCGCGGCGGCCCGGCGGCTGATGGAGCGGCTGGTGCCCGAGTCGCCGGCGGTGCTCAACGCCTACAGCCTCGGCGACGGGCTGCCCATCGCCCGCGGGGAGATCGGCTGCCCGATGCTGGTGGTCAGCGCCGAGCACGACCGGACGGTGGTGCCGCACGACCGCCGCATCGCCGACCACTACGGCGCCGACTACCTCTTCGCGCGGGGCATCGGCCACGACCTGATGCTCGACCGCGGCTGGGAGCGGACCCTCGACGCGATCGAGGCCTGGCTGCGCGACCGGTTCGGCGCCGGGTGAGGCCGTGTTCGGCAACCGCGCGCTGGTCGTTCTCTGGGGCGGAGAGCTCGCCTCGCGCCTCGGCGAGAGCATCTTCCAGATCGCCCTGCTCTGGTATCTGCTCGAACGCACGGAATCGAGCGCGCTCACGGGGCTCGTGGCGATGCTCGGCACGCTGCCGGCGCTGGTGGTGGGCGTGTGGTCGGGCGTGCTGGTGGACCGGCGCGACCTGCGGGCCGTGCTGCTCGGCGCCGATGCGGCCCGCGCCGTGCTGGCGCTGGCCATCCCTGGGCTCGCCCTGGCCGGCGCGCTGCCGCTGGCGGCGCTGGCGGCGCTGGCCTTCCTGCTGACGAGCGCCTCGGCGTTCTTCAATCCCGCGCGCGATGCGCTGATTCCGCGGCTGGCGCGACCCTCCGAGCTGCTGCCCGCCAACGCGCTGGTGCAGAGCGCCTGGCAGTTCTCCCTGCTGGTCGGTCCGTTCCTGGCGGCGCTGCTCTTGCCGTGGATGGCGACCGTGCGGCTGTTCCTGGCGGTGGCGGCGGCGTTCGCGGTCTCGCTGGCACTGCTGCTGGCGCTGCCGCCGGCGCCGCCCCTCGCCGGCGCGGCGGGGCCGGGGGCCGGCTCCCCCTGGCGGGCGGCAGGGACCGGGCTGCGCTACCTGGCGGGCGAGCGGCGGGTGTTCTGGCTGTGGGCGCTGACGCTGGCGAACAACTTCCTGCTGATGGGCCCGGTGATGGTGGGGATGCCGACCTATGTCCGGCGCCACCTGGGCGGCACCGGCAGCGACTTCGCCCTGATCGAGGGCACCTACGCGGGCGGGATGATCCTCGCCACCTGGCTGCTCGCGCGCTACGGCACCCGGCGCGATCCGCTGCGGGTGCTGTTCTGGGCGCTGGTGTACGACGGGCTGACCTATGTGCCGCTGCTGTGGGTGCAGAGTCTCGAGGGCGCCCTGCTCACGGTGCTGGTGCACTCCCTCGGCATCCCCGCCATCACCATCTCCCGGCTCACGGCGTTGCAGCGGATGGTGGCCCCCGAGATGCGGGGGCGCGTGTTCGCCTACTTCCATCTGGCCGTGGCGGGAATGACCGCGCTCTCGATCGGCGCCACCGGGCTCGTGCTGGAGCGGCTGCCCGCGCACCACCTGTTCCCGATCATCGGCGTCGCGTGCGCCGGGACCGGCATCGTGGGGCTGCTGCTGCCCGTGTTCCGGGAGCGCCAGGGCTGAGAGCCGGGGCGACCCCGGCGCCCGTCAGCCGAAGGTGCGGTCGATGGCGGTCCGGATCTCGTCGATGGACTTGCCCTCGTCGGCCATTCTGCCCGCCTGCCGGGCCTGTTCCTGGCAAACGTCGCAGTTGGCGCCGTGCTGGTCCACGAAACAGCTCAGCAGGCTCTTGTGGTAGGAGGGCGGACGGTCGCACTGGCAGTAGCAGTACAGGTGATCCATCACGTCCCGATGGCGCTGCGCCGCCGCGTAGCCCATGAATGCCCCCAGCTTGCCGAACTGGTGCGGGGCGAGCACCGCCCGCGTCTCCCCGCCCGTGACCCGGAAGGACTTGCCGCTGCCCGCCGGGCGCGCGGTCGAAAAGTAGACCACCGCCACGACCGCCAGCGCGCCGAGGGCGATCAACGCCCCCGTGAGCCAGCGACCGGAGCGCCCGCCGGCTTGATTTCCGCCGGCCCCACGCCGGCCGGCCTTCTGTTTGCTGCCCATGACCATCTCCTCGTCTGGCGGATGCCGGCCCGGCCCTCGGACCCGGTCGGCTGGCAAGTCACCGCCACCGGCGCGGCCCGCCCCATGCGCGGGGCTGGGACAGGCGCCGCGGCGTCAGTAGAGATCGGCGCCACCGGTGTGGCAGTCGATGCACTTGGTGTATTCCTTGATCTGCTCGTCGTAGCCCGGGTGATTGAACGCCTGCCCGCGGGTGTAGTTGACCGTCGACACCCTTTCCACCGATTTGCCCTGGGCCAGCACCAGGTGGCACTTGGTGCAGTCGGTGAACACCTTCTCGCCCTTGGCCGACAACATCTTGTCGGTGTGGCAGCGGAAGCAGCCGGGCCAGTCGCGATGGCCGATGTTCTTCGGATAGGCGGACCACTTGGCCTTCATCTCCGGGAAGAAGTTGGTCTTGTAGATCGCCTGTAGCTGGGCCGTGGTCCGCTTCAGCAGGTCGGCCTGCTTGGTGAGCACGTCGGGGTAGTTCTCCTTGTAGTACTCCGTCAGCGAGTCGGCGATTCCGGCCATCGCCGCGTCGGTGGTGTCGTAGTTGCTATCGAGCGCCTTGACCGCGCGCACCTTGATGTAGGGCAGGGCACGGCTGAGGGTGCCTGCGGCCAGGGCCCCATCGACGGCGTCCACCGGCGATTTGAACTCGTGGGCGGGGCGGTTGTGGCAATCCAGGCATTCCACCCGGCGCACGGGTAGCTTGCTGCGTTCCTCCTCGCTCAGGCCGAGATCCTGGTGGTTGAATTCGGTGCTGCTGCCGTCGCGCCGGGTGACCTTCACCCAGGCGATCTCCTGCCGCTGCCGGTCGCGCGCGATGTACTCGACCTTGTTGGCGCCCTGCATGTGGTAATGGATGCCGAAGCCCTTGATGAAGGGCGAATCGGCGCCGCCGATTTTGATCAGCAGGCGCAGCTTGGTTTCCGGGCTGTCCTCGCCCTTGGTGTAGTACGTCAGCACCTTCTCCTTGTAGCCGACGAAGCGGGAGGACCAGTGGCACTCCTCGCACGTCTCCTTTGCCGAGCGCATGTCGGTGATGGGAGCGGGGATTGGGCGGGCGTACGTGCCCGAGATGAGCGCCGTCAGGCGTCGCACCCCGGAAACCTTGGCATGTACGTACCAACCCACCCCCGAGCCGATGTGGCATTCCACGCACCTCACCCTGGCGTGGGGCGTGTGCTGGTAGGCCGTGTACTCGGGCGCCATCACGCTGTGGCACACCTGGCCGCAGAACGCGTTGGTCTCCATCGCCGTGAAGGCCTGGAAAGAGCCCATAGCGAACACGGTGAACGCCAGCACGCCCACCACCAGAGTCGTCAGCAGGATCACCCGATGGCGGGCCAAGGTGAAGTCGATCAGGATCTGCATCGGCATGCGCCCCGCCTCGCCATGGGAGCGCCGCCGTTTTTCCAGCAGGTAGCCCAAAGGGAACAGGATGATTCCCAGCACGATCAGCGCGACCGGCGGCAGGAACAGGATGCCCACGTACTGCGGGGTCGAAGGCATGACGGCCGTGGAAATGGCCAGCACCGCCGAGCCGACGATGCCGATCACGACCAGCGCCACCCCCACCATGCTGAGCCAGTTGTAGACGGCCGAAGGCGGCCGGGGCGTGCCGCCGCCAGCTGCGGGTTCGTGTTCTTGGGTACCCATGGTCACTCCTTGAGGATCGGAAAGCGGCCCATGCGGTCTGCCGTGTCAGGGGAGACGAGGTCTCCCCGGTGTCGCGTTCGGGCGGCTCCGGCCTGATCCGGTCATGTCGAGGTGAGAGGCGCGGGTCGCGCACCGGCTCCTGTGACGAAACGTCGCCGCGCCGCCGGCGGCGGCCGCGCGGCCACGAGACCCCGGCGGGCCCTGGCACGCGGCGCAGCCCGCCGGCAGCCCGGCTAGCGGGCCCGTTGTCGCGCGATCTGGTCCCGCTGCACTTTCAGGAAATCGATCAGCTCCTTGGTCTCGCTGGTCACTTTGTCGAGGTCGAAGGTGTGCCAGCTCGCATTCAGCCGCTTGATGCGGGGATCGATGATCTTGAACAAGGCCTGGATCTGGCCGGGCTCTCCGCGGGTGGCGATGAAGCGGTAGTAGCGGTGGATGGAGAGGAAATTGCTCAGCACGTCTTCGGCCTGCTCGGGGATCTCGGGGAAGACGCCCGTCTTCGTGTTGTGGCACTGCTCGCAGGTGGTGCGCACGGTGCCGACATTGAGCACGGAGATGTTGACCGACCCGTGGCAGGTCACGCAATTCGGGCCCTGCTTGTCCTCGGCCTTGGCCTTGAGGTTCTTGAAGTGGGCGCTCTGCTGGTAGCTCTTGTAGACATCCTCATGGCAGTTCGCGCAGGTCTTCGGGACGTTCTGGTAGCTGATGGGGCTTTCCGGCTCTGCCGCCCGCATGGCCTTGCCGCTGTGAGCCCCCGTCTTGTCCGCCAGGCGCGGATTGCCGCCATGGCAGTCCACGCAGGTCACCTTCTCCTGGCGGTGCACGGAAAGCTGCCAGCCCTGGTAGTAGTCGTACAGCTTCTTGTTCTGCACCAGGAACTTGGCGTCGCTGTGGCAATCCACGCACGAGTTCGTGACCCGATTCGCCGCCGGCTGCGCGGCGGCGCCCTGCGCAAACACCAGCGCCGCGCCGAGCATCAGACCTCTGCAAGCAAGCCACAGGCCGATCGTGCGGCTGGATGGGGCACTCATGGACGCTCTCCTTCAGGGGCGGCGGGCTGCTGGGGTTGCGGGCGTTGCGGATGCCCTGGGCTGGCCGCGCCATGGGGGCCGCCAGGATAGCGCGAGCGCGTCCCGCCCGGCACCCAGACCAGCGTGCCGAGCTCGATGGGCAGGGCGATCTTGGTGAGAATGGTGAACACGAGCAGCCCCGCAGCCCAGATGCCCAGCGAGACGAACACTTCGACCTGAGACGGCGAGTAATTGAACATCTCGCCGATGGGGGTGGGCACGAAGCCCGGAATGATCAACCCCATCCCCTTTTCGATCCACACCCCGACTATCGCCAGCGCGCACGCCACGTTGAGGAGCGCCCGCCGCGCCCGGAGCGGATGGATGGTCAGGATGAACGCCGCCACCACGTTGAAGCCGAAGGCCGTCCAGATCCAGGGCACCAGCGCGTTGAAGCCATTCACGCCGAAGAACAGGTAGTGCGAGGCGATGCCTTTCTCGGTGGGGAAGTAGAACTCGGTGAAGAACTCCACCCCCAGCAGGAACAGGTTGATCTGCAGCGACACGGTGATGATCAGCGCCATGAAGTCGATCACGGGCCGATGCACCTTGAACGCCGTGAAGCGGTCGATCACCTGGAGCGCGAGCACGATCAGCGCCGGCCCGGAAGTGAAGGCCGAGGCCAGGAAGCGCGGCCCGAGGATGGCCGTGTTCCAGAACGGCCGGGCCACGTTCGAGGAGAACAGGAACGCGGTGACCGTGTGGATCGAGATCGCCCAGAAGATCGAGATCAGCACCCCCGGGAAGTAGACGGCGAAATTGGGCTCCCCGCCCCGGTACTTCACGAACAGCATGTAGAAGGGGATGGTGAGGTTCAGGAACAGGTAGCCCGTCAACACCAGCACGTCCCAGGCCAGCATCGACTGGGGGAAATTGAACCGCCCCAGCAGCGGCAGCATGTGCCAGATTCGATCCGGACGGCCCAGATCGACGGTCACGAACAGGATTGTCATCGTCACCGCCGCCACCGCCACACCCTCGCCGATCAGCACGACGTGCTTGATGTCCTCCCGATCGAAGATGTAGGCGGGTATGACCAGCATCACCGCCGCGGCGGCCACGCCGACCAGGTAGGTGAAGTTGGCGATGTACACTCCCCACGACACCTGGTCGCTCAACCCAGTGACGATCAGCCCCTGCTGCAGCTGCTGGCCGTAGTAGTACGCGCCGTTGGCGATCACGGCCACCAGCCCCACCAGCCAGGCCCAGTACAGCCGGTCTCCCCGGAACACCTGCTTGATGCCGTCGGCGAAGAATGCGACCAAAGACCCCATGGCCCCTCAATCGGTGTAGTACCAGAACTTGGGTTCCGTCCCGAGCTCCTCTTTGAGCCGGAAGACGGTCTTGTTCTCGAGCACGTAGCGGATGTCGCTGTTGGGATCGAGGATGTTGCCGAACACCCGGGCGCCGGTGGGGCACGCTTCCAGGCAGGCGGGCAGGCGCCCCTTGCGGGTGCGCTGGATGCAGAAGTGGCACTTCTCCACGACGCCGCGGGGCCTTGGCCGGTTGCCCAGGTAATGGGTATCGGTGTTGACCTGCTCCTTGGGAATCTTGGGCTGGCTGAAGTTGAAGCGCCGCGCCCAATACGGGCAGGCCGCCATGCAGTAGCGGCAGCCGATGCACCAGTTGTAGTCCACAACGACGATGCCGTCGGGCTCCTTCCAGGTGGCCTGCACCGGGCACGCTATCACGCAGGGCGGGTTGTCGCACTGCAGGCACTGGATGGGCATGTAGAACTTGCCCGGCTGGGGCACGAGTTCCGGCGCGAAGTAGTGATCCGCGTCGTTCAGGTTCATGTCGCCTTTCTCCAGCTCCAGCACGCGGATGTATTGGATCTGCGATTCGCGCCCCTGGTTGTTCTCCGCCACGCACGCCTCGACGCAGCGCCGCACGCCCTTGCACTTGGAGATGTTGAGCGCGTAGCCGAAGATGACGCCCTGCAGCGGCGGGTCGGTGGCCACCGTGATGTCCACGCCCTGCTCGCGTTTCGCCGTGCGCGTGATGCGCGCGATCGCCTCCTGCACCTCCTCGGGCGTCATCTTCTGGTAGTGCTTCTGGAACAGCGCACCCACGGCATCGGAGAGCGCATGGTCGTCGGCTTCGGCCACCTTCTGCGCCACGGCCGGCACGGCGCCGAACAGCCCCGCCAGGAACGTGAGCATCCCGCCGCGCTTGAGCAGGCTGCGGCGGGACCAGCCGCTCCGCTCTGCGGGCTGGGTCTCTGGACGCATGCTCATGGCTTTACTCCCGCAGGGGCGCCCGCTGCCGGGGCCTTGGACACGGGGGTGATCGCCGCTGGCGCTCCCCCCTTCGACGGGCCGGGCTTCTGCCACGGCTTGGGCGCCGGTGCGCCCCGCGTGGCGGGCGGTGCGAGCCCCAGCCGCACCCTGGGCGGGGGGCTCGGGGTGTAGGGCTTGATCGCGGGGGAGTGCGGGTTGTGGCAGCTCGCGCACATGTGCACCACCCGCTCGCCTTGCCAGGTGCCGATCGCCTGGCGGTCGGCCACCTTCAGCTCCTCGTACTTCTCCGGAATGTTCCTGGGCACCGCGAATGCTCCGAGCCGCTTGCCGTGGCCGCCGAACACCCAGTCCTTCTGCCGCTCGAAGTGGCACTGGCCGCAGAGCTTGTAGCTCTCGTCATAGGAGATCGGCTGCCTGCGGTAGGAGATCAGCCGGTTCATGTCGCGTCCGTTGTGGCACACGTCGTAGCACCAGAAGCGGCCGCCGCCATGCTCGAACACCAGCTCGCGGTGTTCCTCGGTGAGCTTGCGCACGCGGCGATCGACGAACTGGTTGTCGTGGCAGTTCGTGCAGGGATAGAACTGCATCTTGTCCTGCCGGGTTTCCACCTTGAACGGGGGGGCTTCCGCGATGCTCTGGCCCCGCACCGTGAACGCCCGGATGGCTTTCCGCCCCTTCATCATCTGTTCCAGCTCGATATCGTCCTTGTTGCGCGGGGGGGTCGCCCGGACGGGCGTCGAGGTGGGTTCTGCCGCCTGGAGCCGTGGCACCATGCCATCGCCGGGGACTTTGCCGCCGAGCAGCCCCCAGGCGCCTCCCAGCAGCACGATCAGTGCGAACGGAACCAACGGTTGGAGATGCGGCCGCATGCGGTTAGGCCTTCCGACTGAAGGGCGGCAGCGGACTCCTGCCGACCGGGGTGCTGGCTTGTGGCTGCGTGTGCAGCGACGATGGCGCTCGTGAGAGGGGCCGCGCGCCCCGCTGGTGGGAGGGAGGCAGATCGCGCTCTCGCCTCCGGGTGGTGGGACACGCGGCAATGGATCAGGCGCCGACCTACTTGAAGGTCAGCCGGTGGACGCCCTCCTGGTACACGTGGTTGATCGCCGAGTTGTCGAACACGGAAAGCCCGAAGGTGTACGTCTTCTTCAGGTCGGAGAACTGCACGTCCTGCGCTTGCGCCTTGTCGCCCGAGGTCGTGAGGCTGCGCTTGAGCTCGATCGTCCACTTGCCCGCGTTCCACACGCCCTTCGCCGGGATGTCTCCGCGAGAGCCTGCAAACGGCGCGATCACGATGCCCCCGACCACGTCGCCGGCCTTGAAGCTATCGGCGAACGGCGCCTTCGCGCTATCGAGCACCCAGAACTTCGAGCCATCGGCCGCTGCGTTCATGAACGCGGGCGCGGTCTTTTCCTTGTTCTGGTTGTCCACGTAGCCGCCGCTGGTTTTCGCATCGACCTTGCGGCCCCAGTTGGCGTTCTTGGCTGGGTCTTTGGTGTCGTCGATGTACTGGTCGTCGATCTGCCCGACCGGGTTGGTGCGCACGCTCTTCCAGTGCCACATGTCCACGGTCTCGCCGGGCTTGTTGGTGTACTTGCGGCCCGGGGACTTGTCCGAAAAACCCGCCAGCTTGCCGCCGCGCGCCTTGTGGCACACGATCGCGCAGCCGCGCTTGTCGAAGTCCTTGGTGTTGATGTTCCAGAGCAGCGCCGCCTTGTCTTCGTAGTACGTGTTCTCGTGTCCGGTGCTGTCGGCATTCTTCGATTGTTTCCAGCTTCCATCGCCCTGCTTCACCCATTGATAGCGCGCCAGGCTTTCGGTGGGGTCGTCGTACACGACCAGGAAGTAGATGTTCTCGGCGTCGTAGAGCGACTTCATGGTGACGTTGGTCTTCTTGACGCCCTTGTAGCCGTTGCTCGGCTCGTAGACCGTCTTGTCGAGGGTGAACTTGTACTCGGGCGCCTTCGCCCACGCCCCGTCCACGGCCCCATCGATGGCGGGGGCCTGATCCGTCTTGACGCTGACGAGCGACTTCTGACCGAATGCCAACGTCGCGACCACGCCAAGCACGAGTGCCAGCAGGGCTGCGCGACCGATTCTGAAGAACGACAACCTGGACATGTTACCTCCTGCCTGTGAACGGGTGCGTATCATGGCGAGGAATGAGAGGAACTCGGGGCGTCCACACCGGCGCGACCTGCTGATTCCGTTCCCCTGCTGGACCCCCCGTCGGAATACCGATGCCATTGCTCCCGCCGATGCGCCGTCGGGTCGACGGCAGACCTCCCCTTGTGACCCAAGGTTCTTTTGCATCCGGCGCGCCCCCATGGCGGTATTCCCCCAAAGCGGCGGTGGACGCCGCTTCGCCGCCGATGGTGCTCCCCGCGCGCAGGGTGACCCACTCGCGTTTTTGCTTAGGTTCGCCCCGGATTGGGGCATATTGCCCCAAAAAGCAGGGGTCGAGGATCGCCCTGAGACAGCTCAATTCCTGGCCGATCCGCGCTCATGCTCTGGGGCGGTGGAACACCGGCCCCCGAACCGGGCCTGGCCTCGGTCTGCTTCGATACCACTGCCAGCCCAGTCGCTACCCTCGCAGGCGGGCCCCACTTGCCCCGGCCCTCCCTCTGCTGCGTACGCCCCTCCCCACCTGGTGGGGAGGGGCAGGGGTGGGGACGCCGACCCGCACGAGCCGAAGGGAGATGCTTGCGGAGATGTCCGATCGCGGCGCAGTTGGCGCCAGCGATTCGCGGTACACGGCAGCACCCGCCTGCGAACCGGGATCAGAACCTCCCGCCGAGGGTGAGCGCCGCGAAGGTATGGGTGGCGGTGCCCGTTTCGAGGCCCAGGCCGTGCAGCCGCTCCACCTCGGTGCCCTGGGGAGTCGCCGAGCCGCCATGCAGGGCGATGCCGAGCGTGCCCCTGTTCTGGAACCAATAGTCCAGCGCGACCCGCGCCATGCCGCCCCGCAGGTTGAGCGTCTGCGGCGCGGAGCCGGGAGCGGCCTCGTTCAGGCCGGTCCAGTTGGCGAAGGGCCCGGCGTGGGCGGCGAAGCTCCAGGAGTCGCCCAGGGTGAAGCGCAGGCCGAGCAGCAGGGCCAGGGTGGTGGTGCGGCCGCCCGGGTCCGTGGTCGCCGCGGCAGGATCGGGCGCCTCGCTCGTGGCCCCCGTCACGCCGCCCCCGACCCCGAGCGCTTCCAGCGTCAGGGGACCGAGCAGCCGGAGCTCGAGCGCCAGCAGGGCGCCCTGCCCGGTCACCGTCCTGCGGTGATCCTGCCGCTGGGCATCGCGGAAGGGGATCGTCGTGGTGAGGGGCGCGAGCCCGAAGCGGAGGAAGGCGATCGGGCGGCGCGGCGCGGGAGCGGTTGCGGTTCCCGCTTCGGGGCCCACCTGGCGCAGCGTATCGAGCCCCTCTTCCTTCAGCACCCGTTCCCGGGTCACGGGCGAGACGGGGAGCGGCGCCTTGGGCACGGCCTGCGGCGTCACGTAGTAGAGCATGTCCTTGGTGACGTTGACTTCGCGCTCCGGCTCGGCCTTGGAGACGACGCCCACGACGCCCTCCAGGGTCAGGACGTAGCTTTCCGTCTCGGTGGCGCCGGCGATGAACTCCGTGCCCTTGACGCCCAGGGTGGCGGTGGGGGTGAGCACCTGTGCCCTCTGCTCAGCCAGCCGGCGCGCGAAGGCGAACAAGGCTTTCCCCACGTTGAGGGCCAGCACCGAATCCTCCCGGCGCGCCGTCGCCACGCGCAGGAAGCTGTTCGAGTACATGGCGATGGTGTCGCGGTTGGCGTAGAGCGTGACGGTGGCGCGCGAGTTCTCGCCGGTATGCACCACGTCGGTCTCGAACAGCGGAATCCGTTCGCCGGGCTTCTGATAGATGTGCTCCACCTCGACGCGGCGCACCTTCAGCAGCCCCCGCTGCAGCAGCACCTCGCCGGCGGGCTCGGCCGCGCGAGCCTCCAGCGCCAGCAGCAGCGCGAGGCCGATCGCCGCCGCCAGCAGGGATCGCGCGCTCACCTTCGCTGCGGGCCGTGCGGGGCGGGTCTGCCCGCCCGCCCCCGGCCGCAGGCGCCGGGGTGCCGGAGCATGGTGCGTTCGGCTGTTCAAGGGGCGGACAGGTCGATGAAGAAAGGCGTGCCGGGCAGCCTGACCCCGGGGATGCGCACCATGAACGTGCTGCGCGCGGTGCGGCTGGCGGTGGCGGCCTCGACCTCCACCTTCGTGCCGCCCGGCGACGCCACCACCCACTCGAGCGCACGGGCCCAGGTGCTGTTGGGGCGGGCCAGCACGCGACCGTTGACGGCAATCCACCGGATCGCCGAGAAGGCGCTCACCTCGACCACGAATGGGTACATGTAGCCGCATCCCCACAGCCGGCGCCGCTGGGCGTCGAACAGGCAGGAGTTGCCCCCCGGCACTTCCAGCAGGGTTTCGGGTGCCGGCTGGGCGCCGGTTTCGAGGGGGCGGAAGATGAGGATGTCCTGATCGCCGACGCTCCGTGACGGTTCAGGCCGCGCTGCCGCCGGCGGGGGCGCAGGCCGGGTGGCGGGCTCAGCGCCGTAGCCCGCGCCCGCCGGCACGGCCAACGCCAGCGCCAGCCACAGCGCCGCTCCCAGCCGCACCGACATGCGGGCGCGGTACCCGCCGATTTGCGCACCGATCGTCATCGTCCATCCCCGACTGTAGGGCGTCGCGGTGGCAGCCCACGATCCTGGGGGCCTTCCGCCCACGCGGCCCGAGGCGCCGCCGCCTGCCGCTCCTCCGCGTATAGCACGTCTCGTACCGCCGCGGGCGCGGCCCCAGGTGCGGGAGCCGGGTGCGGGGCCCGATCCGGCGCCGGCGTCAGCCGCGGCGCTCGATGCGGCCGTCGGGATGGCGGGCGTGCCGGCCTGCGGCGGCGGGGTGCACCGGCCCGTCGCTGGGCCAGGGCCAGCCGCCGAACTCCGTCTGCCGGTAATCGGCGAACGCCTGGAGAATCTCGGCCCGGGAGTTCATCACGAAGGGGCCATACTGCGCGATCGGCTCCCCGATCGGCCGGCCTTGCAGCAGCAGCACCTCGCAGGGTGCGCCGCCGTTGTCGAGCGCCACGTCGGCATCCGGCCGCAGCCGCACCGCCGCATGGCCCTCGATCGTGCGCCCGCCGAGGGTGAGCGCCTCGCCCCGGTGGACATACGCCGTGCGGGTCGTGCCCGGCGCCGCCGCGGGCAGCACCCAGCGCGCGCCGGGCGCCATGGCGATGGGCCAGATGGCCACGTCGGACTCCGGACGGGCCGCCCAGGAACGGGGCGGCGGCGCCGGAGCCCGCACGCCGCCCAGGCGTCCCGCGACCACGGTCACCCGCGTCTCGCGACCCTCGGGGTCGCGGGCGGTGACCGTGGGGATGTCTTGGCTCCACAGCATCTTGAAGTGGGGCTCGACGAGCTTGTCCGCAGCCGGCAGGTTGATCCAGATCTGGAACAGCTCCAGCGGGTTCGGCGCGTCACGGTCGAGCAGCGGGAACATCTCCGCGTGCACGATGCCCCGCCCGGCCGTCATCCACTGCACATCGCCCCGCCCGAAGCGCGCCGTGGCGCCGAGCGAGTCGGAGTGGTCGATGAAGCCGCGCCGGGCGATGGTCACCGTCTCGAAGCCCCGATGGGGATGGCGCGGAAAGCCGGGCACCTCCTCGCCGTGGTACATGCGCCAGCCGTCCACGCCCTCGAAATCCGTGCCGAGCTTGCGCCCCGCCAGCGAGGCGGCCGGCCCCAGCCGCTCGTTGCCGCGGGGGTAGGCATCGTCGTGGTGCACGCAGGTGAGGAACGGATCGGGCGTTTCCCAGGGGAAGCCCAGTGGCTTCACGCCCAGCACGGCTTCGCTGCTCATTGCGGTGTCGCCTCTCTCGGGTACGGAGGGTGTCGCGCCGCGCCCTCGCATGCGCTGAGCCGGCCCGTGCACTGTGCGCGGCCCATTCTCCCCTATCCTGACACCGGCGCGTGCGCGGGCCAAGCGCGCCACCTCGCCCCCTCGCTTCCCCTCTGCAACCTGGCGAGGGGTAGGATCGCTGTTCCGCCGTGGCGGCCGATTGGGCGCGCCCTCCCGCTCCGCCCGCGGCGAGGGAGGGCCGGGGTGGGGGGGGTCCGCCGGCTTGAACCCCCGCGGCGAAGCCGGTACAGTCCCTATGCTTCCCCGGCCGATGTGGTGGAACTGGCAGACACGCTATCTTGAGGGGGTAGTGGGGCAACCCGTGGGAGTTCGAGTCTCCCCATCGGCACTGTTGTGGCGTTGCGGGTATTCCTCAGCCTGGCGTCATCTCTCTGGCGGCGTCTCCCCGCGGCGCGCGCCGCAGCATACGGTTTTCCCGCACCCGGCCCGTGAGGGGCGCGTCGCGCGCCCCCGGCGACTCAACGGCACGAGCCCATGGCACGCCCACCGCCCGTCCCCGCGCCGCCCGTTCCGCCCCGGTACGTTGTCCCGCCGCTCACCGCCGACGCGGTGCTGAACCCGGCCTGGCACTACCACTTCCTCGGCATCGGCGGGGTGGGGATGAGCGCCCTGGCCGAGGTGCTGCACCGGCGTGGCCACCGCATCTCGGGCAGCGATGCCCAGCCGAGCGAGCTGCTGCGCCATCTGGCGCGGCTCGGCATCCCCGTGCGCGTGGGCCACGACCCGGCGGCGCTGGAGGGGGTGGACGCCGTGGTCTACACCCCGGCGGTGGCACCGGGCCATCCGATCTGGGCGGCGGTGGCGCAGCGCGGCCTGCCGCGCATCCACCGCGCCGAGCTGCTGGGCGCGCTCACCCGCCGCGCCCGCACGGCGGCCGTCTGCGGCACCCACGGCAAGACCACCAGCTCGGCTGCGCTGACCTTGGCGCTGGTGGCGGCGGGCTGGGAGCCCACGGCCCTGGTGGGCGGCCAGGTGCCCGAGCTGGGCGGGCGCAACAACCGCTGCGGCGACGGGCCTTGGCTGGTGGCCGAGGCCGACGAGAGCGACGCCAGCTTCATCGCCCTCTCGCCGGAGGCGATCCTGCTCACCAACATCGAGCCCGAGCACCTCGACCACCACGGCTCGGTCGAGCGCATGCGGCAGGCCTTCGCCGCGTTCCTGGCGCGCCTCCCGGCCGGCGGGCTGCTGGTGCATTGCGCCGACGACCCCGCCGCGCGCGAGGTGGGCCGCGGCTACGCCGGCCGGCGCCTCTGCTACGGCGCCGGGGCGGGCGCCGACGTGCGGGTGCAGGTGCAGCGGATGGCCCCCGGCGCGATGGAAATCCGCATCGCCGGCAGCGGCGCGCCCGTGGCGCTGACGACCCGCCTGGGCGGGCGGCACAACGCGCTCAACCTCGCCGGCGTGTTCGCGCTGGCGGAGGGGCTCGGGGTGCCGCGCCCGCCGCTCGTGCGCGCGCTGGAGGCGTTCGGCGGGGTGGCGCGGCGCCAGCAGTACCTGGGGGCGGCGCACGGCCTGCGCATCTTCGACGACTATGCCCACCACCCCACCGAGATCCGCGCCACGCTGGCCATGTTCCTCGAGCTCTACGGCGAGCCGCTGACGGTGGTGTTCCAGCCCCACCTCTACAGCCGCACCGCCACCTTC
Organism: Candidatus Lambdaproteobacteria bacterium; assembly: GCA_016204605.1. Lineage (GTDB taxonomy): Bacteria > SAR324 > SAR324 > SAR324 > JACQKK01 > JACQKK01. Next base: position 14,597 of record JACQKK010000034.1, on the reverse strand, counting down.
GCCGAGGCCTTCGCGGAGGCGCTGCGCCCGGCGACGCGCGTGTACGTGGCGGAAGTGTACGGGGCGCGCGAGGCGCCCGTGCCGGGGGTGAGCGGCCGGATGATCGTCGAGCGGCTGGCCGGCCACCCGGCCGCGCGCTTCCTGCCCGACTGGCACGAGCTGCCGGCCCGGGTGCGCTCCGGCGAGGTGCCGCCCGGCATCCTGCTCACCCTCGGCGCGGGCGACATCACCGCGCTCGGCCCGCTGCTGCTCGGGGGAGGCCCACCGTGAGCGGCGGCTGGCAGGCGGCGCTCCGGCAACGGCTGCGGGACTCGCGGCTCCGCTTCGATGCGCCCCTGCGCAACGCCACCACGCTGCGCATCGGGGGCCCCGCCGAGTGCCTGGTGGAGCTCGAAAGCGAGGCGGATCTGCTGGCCTTGTTCACCGTGGTCGATGCGGCGCACCTGCCGCTGTTCGTGCTCGGCAAGGGCTCGAACGTGCTGGTGCCCGACCAGGGCATCCGCGGCGTGGTGATCCGGCTCGGCCGCGCCTTCGCGGCGTTCGAGGACGACGGCGCGCGCGGCGGCGGGGGGGCTGGCCCGGGCGGCGGCGAGGCCGGCAGCGAGGGCAGCCTGGTGCGCGCCGGCGCGGCCATGGCCAATGCCGCCTTCATCGAGGCGTGCCGCGAGCACGGCCTGGGCGGGATGGAATTCCTCATCGCCGTGCCGGGCACCATCGGCGGGGCCATCGCCATGAACGCCGGCGCCCACCAGGGCTCCACTGCCGACCATCTGCGCCGCGTGCGCTTCTTCGAGCGCGGGCGCGGGATCGCCGAGGAGCCCGCCGACCGGTTCGAGTTCGCCTACCGCCATTCGACGCTGCGCGGGCAGCTCGGCCGCGTGACGCTGGCCGGGGCGTTCGCGCTCGCCCCCACGCCGCCCGCGGAGATCGCGGCCCGCCTGGCCCACTTCCAGGCCTACCGGCGCGAAACGCAGCCGCGCGACTTCCCCAACTGCGGCTCGGTGTTCAAGAACCCCCCTGGCCACTTCGCCGCCCGGCTGATCCAGGAGGCGGGGCTGAAAGGCCAGCGTTTTGGCGACGCCCAGGTCAGCGAAAAGCACGCCAATTTCATCGTCAACCGCGGCGCCGCAACGGCCCGGGACGTGCTAGCGCTCGTTGACTTGGTGCGGCGAAAGGTCTATAGCGTGTCGGGCATCGAACTCGAGCTCGAAGTGCAGGTGCTATGAGGCGCCGCCCGCCGGAGGCGGGGCCCTGCAGCGGGTCCTGCTCCTGCGCGATCTTGCGGCCGCCCGCACCGCTGCCGCCACTGCCGGGCGTGCCGGCCTTGCCGGCACCAAGGCCCCCCGCAGCGCGGCCATCCGTCTCGCAGCAATGTGCCCGCCATGAAGGATTTCAAGACCAGCCGCCGGCCCGCCACCCCCTCGCTGTTGCGCAGGCTGCTCGCCTTGCTGCTCCGGCGCGGCCGGAGCCGCAGCAGGAGCTTTGCCCCGCAGGGCTTCACGCCGCTTCAGCCCCCCAACCCCCAACCGCGCGCGGGCCGACGGCGCTGGCCGGCCTGGCTGAGGCTGCGCGCCAAGCCGCTGGCCTGGGCGTTTTATCTGGGCGCGACCTGGCTGCTGGTGGGGCTGGCCAGCGAAGGCTGGGCGATCTGGTCGGCGCCGCTCGCAGAGGTGCAGGTGCGCGGGAACCGCTCCCTGCGCAGCGACCGCATCGTCGCCGCCGCGGGCCTGCGGCAGGGCATCGCGCTGAGCGACGTCGATCCGTTCGAGGTGGCCCAGGCCCTGGCGGCCTTGCCCGAGGTCAAGGGGGCCAACGTGCGGCGGCTGTTCCCGGGGCGGCTGGCCATCGAGATCGAAGAGCGGGCTCCCGCGGCCCGCGTGGCGCTGGCCCATGGCAGCGCCGTGATCGACGAGGAAGGCGTGGTGCTGGCCCTGCAGGCGCCGGGCACGGCGACCGAGACGGCGCCCGCGCTGCCGCTGATCCGCGGCGCCGCGACCTCGGCCGTCCCGGGCACGCGCCTGGAGGGCGCCGCGCTGGCGCGGGCCTGGCGGGTGCTGCGGGCGGGTCGGGCACAGGGCATCGTCTCCGGCGCGACCGTGGTGGATGTGCGCGATCCGTCCACGGTGGAGCTGGAGCTTCCCCCGCGCGGCCAGCGCCTGCGGGCGCAGACGCGGTCGTTCGATGCGGCCCTCGGCGCATACCTCGCGGTGGCTCCCCTGCTGTCGGCGCTGTCGCCGGCCCCGCGCGTGGTGGACTTGCGGCTGGCGGGTGATCCGGCGCGGCCGCGCATCGTCGTGCAGCGCTGAGCCGGCGCGACTGTGCATGGCCCTAACGGGGGATCGCGCGATGCGGGTGCTGGTGCAACGGGTGCGGGAGGCCTGGGTCGAATACGAGGGCACGCGCACGCCCCGCGCAGGCGCCGGGCTGCTGGCGCTGGTGGGCTTCCGCCGGGGTGACGACGCGCGGGTGCTGGAGCCGATGGCCCACAAGCTCGTCAACCTGCGCGTGCTCGACGATGGCGAGGGGCGGATGAACCGCTCGCTGCTGGACTGCAGGGCGGAGCTGGTGCTGGTGCCGCAGTTCACCCTCTATGCCGACTGCACCCAGGGGCGCCGCCCCAGCTTCTTCGAGTCGCTCGAGCCGGAAGCGGCCGCCGGGCTGTACGGGCAATTCGTCGCCCGCTGCGACGCCCTGGCTCCGACGTCGACCGGGAAATTCGGCGCCGCCATGCAGGTGCATCTCGTGAACGACGGACCGGTCACGATCCTGCTCGACAGCGACGAGCTGCGGCTCATCCGGCCGGAGCGGAATCCGCAGGCCGCTGGGCGGAGCCTGAGCCGCGACCCGAGCCACCCCGAGGGAGAGCCGAGCCCGTGAACCGGCTGCACGACGACGCGCTGGCGAACGCCCTGCGCGGCAAGCTGATGAGCTACCTCAACGCGTTCGGGCTCGACGGGGCCGCGATCCTCAGCATCACGCGCCAGGCCGAGCCGGTGCTGTGCCCGCCCGGTCAGCCCATCGTCCGCCAGGGCGAGCGGGAGCCCTACATCTTCTTCCTCGTGCAGGGGAACACCGAGGTGCGCTTCGCCAGCGACGGCGTGGAGCGGGTGGTGGGCGAGCGGCCGGCGATCTGCGTGCTGGGCGAGATCGCCTACTTCAACCACACCCCGGCCACGGCCACCGTCCAGGTGAAGGGCGCGGAGGCTGCGGTGCTGTTCCGCCTCTCCTACGCGGTGTTCACGGAGGTGCTGGCGGACTACCCCGAGCTCAAGACGACCCTGGGCCGCATCGGCGACCTGCGGGTAATCTCGCAGAACAACGGCTTCGCCCGCTATCGGATGTTCGCCGACATGATCGGCCGTCCGCGGGACCGCTTCGCGCTGAACCGGTCGCTGTTCTCCAACCTGGAGACCACGGTGCAGACGATCCTGCTGCCCATGCTCCCGCCCGAGGCGCGGCTGCTGGAGGTGGGCGACGGTCCGGGCGTGCTCTGCGAGCTGCTGCATGAGCTCAACCCGCAACTGGACGACCGGCTGTTCATCCTCTCCGATCACCTCGAGGAGGCGATCTCCACCCCCAAGGTGGCGCGCCCCTCGACCTTCGCCCGGGCGCAGTACCTGCGGGAGCGCTTCGATGGGATCCTGGCGCTCCAGGTGATGAACATGGTGCCCCCGCCGCAGGTGGACGACCAGTTCGCCGCCGCCCGGGAGCTGCTCAATCCCGGCGGCCTGCTGATGGTCATCCGGATGCGCCTGTTCAACATCCAGTACGATATCAAGCGCTTCGATCCGCTCCAGTTCTACACCAGCCTCGAAGCGCTGGTGGACCGGCTCTGGCCCGCGGCGCGCGGGGGGCGCCACCTGATCGAGCTGACCTTCGTCGATGCCGATCTGGACCCGCTGATGGCCTGGAACCAGGGCTTCGCCGACTGGGCGGAGCGGGGGGAGCTGCCGCTGCCCGGTTCCCTCGACGACGGGGCGCGGGTGCTGCTCGACCACCTGCTCAGGCAGGCCAGCCAGCGTCTGTTCGATCCCGACGAGATTCACTACCGGTGGCTGGTCTGGAAGGCCACCACCCACGGCTTCACCCTCAAGCGCGCCGAGTACCTCTCGGACATCAGCTACTTCTTCCAGATCTATCAGCGCGCCTGAGGTCGAGGCCCGCCGGAGTGTGCGCCCCCGGGGCGCTCTGCGACCGCAGCGGTCTGTCCCCATCGGTGGGCGGCGGCCGTTGGGCGAGCCGGGAATCCAGGACTTGCCGGGCGCGGTGCGATCAGGCTAAAGAGAGCTTGCCTCCGCAGCTCACCCGCGACCCCGCGAGGACCATGGACGACTTCACCTACCACGCCCCCGCCACGGTGGCCGAAGCGCTGGCCCTGCGGGCCGAAGGGGGCGGAGCCGCGCGGTACCTGGCGGGCGGCAGCGACCTGTTGCTGGCCATGCAGCGGGCCGAGCCGCCGGTGGCCCGCGTGATCGACCTGAAGGGCATCGCCGCGCTGCGGGAGATCCGGGTCGCCGCCGATGGTGGCGTGGCGCTCGGCGCGGCCGTGACCATGGCGGCCATCGAGCGCCACGCCCACCTGCTGGCCCATTACCCGGCCCTGGTGGCCGCGGCGGCCGCCGTGGGCGGGCCGCCCATCCGCAACCGGGCCACAGTGGGCGGCAACGTCTGCAACGCCTCGCCCGCGGCCGATACCTCGCCGGTGCTGCTGGCCCTGGGGGCGCGGGCGGTGATCGCGGGCGGCGGCGGCGAGCGGGAGCTGCCCCTGGCCGAGCTCTGGAGCGGCCCGGGTCGGCTGACCCTGCTGGACGGCGAGCTGCTGACGGCCGTGCGCCTCCCGGCCCTGCCGCCCCGCACCGGCTGCGGGTTCCAGCGCCTGACGCGGGCGGCCATGGACATCGCCCTCGTCAGCGCGGCCGCCGTGTGCACGCTCGACCGCGGCGACCGCATCACCGCGGCCGCCTGCGCCCTCGGGGCCGTCGCGCCCACCGTGCTGGCGGTGGCGGGGCTGGGGGCGGCCCTGGCCGGCAGTCGCGCCGACGCGGGCACCCTGGCCCGGGTTGAGCATTTGGCCGCGGCGGCAGCGCGGCCCATCGACGATCATCGCGCGTCGGCCGCGTACCGCCGGGAGATGGCGGGAGTGATGGCCCGGCGCGCCATGGCCGAGGCCTGCGACCGGGCGCGCGCCACGAGCGGAGGTGCGGCATGAAGATTCCGTTGCGGGTCACGGTCAACGGCGTCCCGCGGGAAGACCTGGTGGAGGCGCGCACGTCGCTGCTGACCTACCTGCGGGAGCAGTGCGACCTGACCGGCGCCAAGCGCGCCTGCGAGGAGGGGGAGTGCGGCTGCTGCTCGGTGCTGCTCGACGGCACTCAGGTCACCGCCTGCCTTGTGTTCGCCATCGAGGCCCAGGGTCGCCACGTCACCACGGTGGAGGGGCTGAGCGAGCCCCAACTGCTGAACGCGCTCCAGCAGGCTTTCGCGGAGAACGGCGCCTCCCAGTGCGGCTTCTGCATCCCGGGCATGCTGATGTCGGCCACCACCCTGCTGGAGCGGAACGGCAGCCCGAGCGAGGCGGAAATCCGCCGGGCCATCTCGGGCAACCTCTGCCGCTGCACGGGCTACGACCGCATCGTGGCCGCGATCGGCGCGGCGGCGGCCCAACGCCGGAACGCCAAGGGCTGAGCGCGACGGGCTGAGCGGGCGGCCCACTGCTGGACGGGGCGACCCCCCGCGCAACCGCTGGTGCGATCATTCCTGGGAGGCTCCCATGGTACAGCAGGCGGAACAACAGGCGTTACAGCAGCAGTTCCGATACGTGGGCAAGCGCATTCCACGGGTCGATATCGTCTCGAAGCTGACCGGCGCGGCCGTGTTCGCCGAGGACGTCAAGGTGCCGGGGGTGCTCTACGGCAAGCTGCTGCACTCCCCCCACCCCCATGCCCGCATCGTGCGCATCGACACCTCCCGGGCCGAGCAGCTGCCGGGTGTGCGCGCGGTGGCCACCGCGGCGGACCTGCCCGACAAGCGCGTGGGGCGCGTGGTGAAGGACGAGCACTACTTCGCCCGCGACAAGGTGCGCTACGTGGGCGACCGCGTGGCGGCCGTGGCGGCGGATACGCGCGAGATCGCCCTCGAGGCGGTCAGGCGCATCGAGGTGGAGTACGAGCTGCTGCCCCCGGTGCGGGACGCCTTCGAAGGGCTGGCCGCAGGCGCCCCCATCATCCACGAGGACTTGCTCCGCTACACGGTGGTGGGCCCCGCCAAGCCCCAGGGCGGCAACCTGTGCTCGCTGAACTCCCTCACCCGGGGCGAGCCGGAGGCGGCCTTCGGCGAGTGCGCCCGGGTGTTCGAGCAGGTCTACACCACCCAGATGCAGCACCAGACCTACCTGGAGCCCCACGCCTGCGTGGCGGTCTACAACCCCGACCGCACCTACACCATCCACACGGCCAACCAGGGGCAGTTCCCCCTGCGCAACGCCGTGGCCGAGGTGCTGGGCGTGCCCCAGAACCAGGTGCGCGTCGTGCCGGCGGAGATCGGCGGGGGCTTCGGCGGCAAGAGCATCATGAAGATCGAGCCCGCCGCGGCGGTGCTGGCGAAGAAGGCCGGCCGTCCCGTGCGCATCGTGATGAGCCGGCATGAGGACTTCATCGGCGGCAACCCGCGCGCCGCCTTCCACATCACGCTCAAGACGGGCGTCACGGCCGACATGCGCATGCACGCCCGCACCATCGACGTGGTGATGGATCAGGGCGCCCACGCCATGGGGGCGGGCGCCATGGCCGCCTCGGTGACCCAGTTCGCCGAGGGCCCCTACGCCATCCCCAACCTGCGCATCACCTCGCGGCTGGTCTACACCAACAAGGCCTGCACCAGCGCCATGCGCGCCCCCGGCGGCCCGCAGATCAACTTCGCGCTGGAGAGCGAGACCGAGCGCATCTGCGCGGCGATGGGCTGGGACGGCATCGAGTTCCGCCGCCGCAACGCCATGCCCACCGACTACGTCAACACCGCCGGCGGCGTGAACCGGAGCGTCTTCACCCTCGATACGCTGGAGGCGTGCCTGGCCCTCTCCGGCTACCGTCACGACCGGGCGCGGCTGGGGCCGAACCGGGGCCGCGGCTTGGCCCTCGGCAACTGGAACGTGGGCGGCAACGCCTCGGGGGCGGTGATCAAGATGAACGGCGACGGCTCGGTCAACGTGATCGGCGGCGTGGTCGACCTTTCCGGGGTCAACACCACCATGACCCAGATCGTGGCCGAGGCGCTCGACGTGCCGCTGGAACGGGTGACCGTGAAGTCCCTCGATACCGACAGCGCCCCCCACGCCACCAACTCCGGCGGCAGCCAGGTGCTGAAAAGCCACGGGCTGGCCTGCTTCAAGGCGTCCGAGCACATCAAGGCCCAGTTGTTCGAGCTGGCCGTCGATGAGCTGGATGCCTCCGCCGAGCGCATGGAGCTCAAGGGGGGCCAGGTGCGCGTGCAGGGCGAGCCCAGCCGGGCGGTGGCCGTCACCAAGCTGCTCTCGCAGGCCCAGGGCAAGACGGGGCCCATCGTGGGCTACGGCGCCACGGGCAACTCTCCGCGCATGCCCTCCATGGCCGCCCACGTCGCAGACGTGGAGGTGGACCCGGAGACGGGACAGGTCAAGGTGGTGCGCTACTGCGCCGCCCAGGACGTGGGACTGGCGATCAACCCCATGTCGGTCGAAGGGCAGATCCACGGCGGCGTGGCGCAGGGGCTGGGGCAGGCGTTGTGCGAGCAGTTCACCTACCGCGACGGACAGCCCCAGAACGCGGGCTTCCTCGACTACAAGATCCCCAGCGCCCTCGATGTGCCGATGATCGAGACCACGCTGGTGGAAAAGCCCTCCGTGGCGGGACCCTACGGCGCCAAAGGCGTGGGGGAGCCGCCCGTGGTGCCCGTCCCGGCCGCCATCGCCAACGCCATCTACAACGCGGTGGGCGTGCGCGTCACCTCCCTGCCCATCACCCCGGAGAAGCTGCGCCAGGCCATCCGCGAGCAGGAACGCGGCGGCGGCGCGTAGGCCCGGCGGAACCTCACCCACCCCGGCCTACCCTCTCCTGGCCGAATGGCAACCTTCCCCCTCTCTCCAAGTTGGAGACGGGGCCAGGGGGCGAGGTCGCTGCGCGCCCGAGCGCCGGTGTTCGTCGAACGGCGCAAGCGGGCACGAGGTGGGAGCAGGGCTACTCCCTGCCGTGGCGGATCTTGGGCCAGTAGACGTTGAAATCGAACGTGGGGGAGTGGCTCCCCATGTGGCAGGTGCGGCAGGTGCGCTCGGAGGGGAGCAGGCCCCCGGCGGCTGCGGCGGGATGGGCCGTGACGGCGCCATACACAGGCGGGCCGCTGCGCACTGGCGGGGCGCCATGGCCAGGGATGGGCTGCGGCGGAACATACGCCGGCTTGTGCACCCCGGGCTCGCGCACATGGGCCTTGGCGGGGCCGTGGCAGTTCTCGCACTGCACGCCGCCGAGCGTGGGGGTCAGCTCCGGGCTGCGGAAGCCGCCGGCGCCCAGCCCCACCACATGGCAGGCGAGGCACTCGGGGTCGAACTGCTTGCCCACCTTGACCAGGGTCGGCAGGGCCTGCACGTGGCGACTCCCCCGCCAGACCTTCTGCTGAGCCGGATGGCACCCCTCGCAGGTCGCGGCACCCGCGTAGGGCGAATCCGGCGGGGCGCCCGCTCCCTGCAGGGCGGCGAAGAACAGCGCCTTCACCGCCTCGTCGTAGCGCGCGAACGGTGCCGCCGCATCCGGGTGATCCGGCACGCCATCCTTGAGCCAGTCCACCTGGGCCGGTGCGGGCGGCCCGGACAAGGGCCAGGCGATGCGCAGCATGCCCTGCCCCTTGGTCGGCACCTGCGGCAGCGTGCGGCCCGCGACCCGCCGTTCGACCTGTTGGTGCAGCTCGTCGTCGGACGGGTTGCCGACGAGGATCAGGTCGAACAGATCGGCCGCCACGATCTGCGCCAGCTCGGCATCGCTGCCGCGGAACAGCAGCACGCTGCGCTGCACCGCCGCCGCGCGGATGCGCGCCCGCAGGTGCGCCAGCAGCTCCGCCGAAACCGGCTCGAGCTGGAGATCGCTGTGGGCGCCCTGATACACCTCCGCCGGCGACAGATAGCCGTAGAGGCCGATCCGCAGTCCCGCCCGCACGACCACGCGCTGCGAAAGCAGCCCCTGGGCGGTCCCGGCGTTGCTGACCAGATAGGGCAGGTCGGAGCCCAGGGCACCCCTCCCCAGGGCCAGGTCGTTGGGACCGGGCAGGATCGCCTCCGGCGCAAATCGGGCCAGCAGCGTCCGGATCAGCTCGATCTTGAGGCGCCCCTGCTCCGAAGGCAGGGGAAAGTTGTTGCCCAGGTCCAGCACCAGCGGCGCCACGGCAGCCTTGGCGACCCGTCCGGCCAACGCGCTCAGCCGCCGCGGCAGTCCGCCCATCTGGCCTTCCGGGCTGCACCCGCAGGGCTTGATCTCCCCGCGCAGGTCTCCCGCAGCCAGCACCTCGATCGCGCCGCCATCCATGCCGGCAGGCGCGTCCACGGCCATGGCCGACCCGGGCGCGGCGAGCCCCCCGACCAGCGCGATCGCTGCGAGCAGCCGCGCGGGCCAGGGACTGGCCGATCCGCGGTTGGCCGGGCGCGGCCGCCCGGGCCTGCCGGGGCGATCATGCCGGTCCCGGGCCGGCCCGCGACCGCCCGGCCCCGGAGAAACGCCCCGCCCGGTGGGCCACCACAGGCCCCCACCGGAAGGGTCGGAGCCACCGCCACTGTGCGTCGCGCGGGAAACGGAAGGGGTCATGGCGGGCCGCAAGAGGTGCCGGGAGGAGACGGTACCGATCGTAGATCATTCGCAACGCTGGGGAAAGCGCCGCGTCGCTCCCAGAATCCGCGCTTGGGTTGAGCGCACTTGGGCTCGTGGAGCGTCCGGGGCGTTTTCGCGCCCGTGTTCGCTCAGGCGGCTGTGGCGATCGCCTCCCGCTGGGACGCGGAGAAGATCGACGCCGTGCTGGAAGAGCTGCCGATCCATGCCATCCGCGCCACCCCCGATCGCGTTTCGGTGCGCAGCGTGGCCCGCAGCGAAGGGGGCCCGGTCGAATTCCGGGTGATCGACCGCGGCGCCGGCGTTCCGCCGGAAGAACAAGAGCGCATCTTCGAGCCGTTCGTGACCCTGGCCGATCCCATGACGCATTCCAGCGGGATGCCCGGCGACCGCGCGCAGGGCGTCGGCATGGGGCTGACCCGGGCCACCGCCCGCCTGCATGGCGGGACGCTGACGCTGGAGACGACCGGAGCCCGCGGCAGCACCTTCCCGCTCAGGCTCCCGCGGGTCGCACCGACCTTCGCCGGGCGCAGCGGCAGGGCCTGAGCGGCGAACTGACCGGTCGCCGCATGCGGCGTCCCCACGGCCGATGCGCGGGCGCGGGCAGCCGGGCAGGGGCCGCTCACGGCAGTGCGGCGCACGCGTCCGCCAGCCAGGCGCCGTACCTGCCTTCGAGATGGGGCAGCAGCCGCTCGCGCACCTGGCCGTGATAGCCGACGAGCCAGGCCGCCTCCTCGCGACTCAGGCGCGGCCAGTCGATCAGCCGCCGGTCGAACGGGATCATGGTGAGCGCCGAGAAGCGGAGCCAGCGCCGCCCGGCCGGGTGGGGCGGCAACCCGGCCGCCTCTTCCACCACGTACAGGTTCTCCAGCCGGATGCCGCCCCAGCCGGGGAGATAGTAGCCGGGCTCGTTGGAGACGATCATGCCCGGCTCCAGCGGCACGGCGCTGCGCGGGGTGATGCCGTGCGGGCCCTCATGGACGTTGAGGAAGGCGCCCACGCCGTGGCCGGTGCCGTGGCCGAAATCGAGCCCCTCGTTCCAGAGGGCGGAGCGCGCCAGGGCGTCCAGGTGCTGGCCGGTGGTGCCTTCGGGGAACACCTGCATGGCCAGCCGGATGTGGCCGCGCAGCACGTCGGTATACCGCGCCCGTTGCGGCGCGCTGGGCTCTCCCAGAGCGATGGTGCGGGTGTCGTCGGTGGTCGCCCCGCGGATCTGGATGCCCGAGTCCACCAGCAGCAGCCCGCCCGCCGCCAAGGCGACCTCGGCGCTGGGCGTGCCGTAGTGCACGATGGCGCCGTTGGCGCCGTAGGCGGCGATCGTGGCGAAGCTCAGGTCGGCATAGCCTTCCTCGCGCGCGTACTCCGCTTCGAGCAGCGCGGCGTAGCCCGCCTCGGTGATGCGCGCCCCCTCGGCCAGCAGGGCGGCGAGGCGGGCGAAGCTGCGCACCTTGGCCAGGCCGGCGCGCACGTGACCCTCGCGGCTGCACGCGATCTCGACGGCGTTCTTCGTCGCCTTCAGCCGCACCACGGGATTGGGAGCGGCGTCGCGCACGTCGGCCGGATCGGCCAGCAGGCGGGTGCCGTAGCTCGTGCCCTGCGAGTCGAGCCAGAGCCGCCCGCCCTGGCGCCGAGCCTCGCGCGCCAGCGCCTCCAGCCGCGCGCCGAACTCGGCGTATGGGGCGAACGCGACAGCGCCGGCCAGCGCCTGGCGCACGGCAGCGGGCAGCGGGTTGTCGGTGAAGCAGGTGGCCAGCGCCGGTTCGACGATCAGGTACGCCTCGAACACCGGGTTGTAGGGGATGTCGCTGCCCCGCAGATTGGTGAGCCAGGCCACCTCGTCGAGCCTGGTGAGCACGAGCGCCGTCACCCGCTGCTCCCCCATGGCGGCCCGCACGCGGGCCAGCTTCTCGGCGGCGGGCTCGCCGGTCACGTCGGCGGGGAGGGCGTACACCGCTCCACGCGGCGGCACGGGGCGGTCGCTCCAGACCTGGTCCACCGGGTTCTGCTCGAGCGGCACCAGTTTGGTGCTGGTGCCGTTGACCGCCGTCGCGAGCCGCTCGTGGGCGGAAAGGGCGGTCACGAAGGGGTCGAAGCCGATCCGCAGCGTGCGTTCGTCCTTGGCCAGCCGGCGCAGCCATTCCACCAGCTCGATCTCGTCGGCCGCGCCCACCTTGTGGACGTGGAACACGCTCGGCTCCACCTCCTGCTCCGCCTGGAGGTGGTAGCGCGAGTCCACGAACAGATGCGCGTCCTCGATGCCGATCGCCGCGTCGCCCGCCGAGCCCGTGAACCCGGTTACCGCCGCGCGGCGTTGACGGTGGGCCGGCACGTACTCGTTCTGGTGCTCATCGGCGGAGGGCACGAGCAGGTAATCCAGCCCCTGCTCGCCCATCAGCCGCCGCAGTGCCGCGAGGCGCCTCGTGCTGCTACTGGCGCTGGCACTGGCGCTGGCGGGCGAGTCATCCATGGCGGGAAACCGGGGCGGTAGCCTGGACAGACACGGCGCGGCTCACTTCCCTCCCGGGCGCAGCGGGCGCAGGATGCGGCCGGCGGTCCACAGCTCGGAATCGGCGATGGCCTTCAGCTCGCGGTCGAGCTGCTCGCGGTAGTCGGGCCGGGAATTGGCCTGGATGGCGATGCCGGGTTCGGTGCCGTCCACCACCCGCCCGTAGCACTGCTCGATCACCGGCTCGAGCACCTTTTGGAACTTGGGCGCCCAATCGAGCGCGCCGCGCTGGGCCGTGGTGGAGCAGTTGACGTACATCCAGTCCATGCCGTTCTGGTTGATGAGCGGATAGAGGCTCTGCAGCGCCTCCTCGACCGTCTCGTTGAACGCCTCCGAGGGGGAGTGGCCGTGGCGGCGCAGCACGTTGTACTGGGCGCGGAAGGCCCCTTCGATCAGCCCCATCAGCACGCAGCGCTCCCCGGTCAGGTCGCTGTACACCTCGTGCGCGAAAGTGGTCTCGAAGACGTGGCCCGAGCCGATGGCGAAGGCGGAGGCGAGGCAGCGCTCGCGGGCGCGCCCGGTGTAGTCCTGGGCGACGGCGAACGAGGCGTTGATGCCGGAGCCCTGCTCGAACAGGCGGCGCACCGTGAGGCCGGAGCCCTTGGGCGCCACCAGCAGCACGTCGACGTTCTCGGCCGGCACGATGTTCGTCTGATCCTTGTAGACGATCCCGAAGCCGTGGGAGAAGTAGAGCGCGTCGCCGGGGTTGAGGCAGCTCTTGACCATGGGCCAGTTCGCGATCTGACCGGCATCGGAGATCAGGTACTGGATGATGGTGCCGCGGTGGGCCGCCTCTTCCATCGAGAACAGGTTCCTGCCCTCCTCCCAGCCGTCTTCGAGCGCCTTGTCCCAGCTGCGGCCCTTGCGCAGCCCGAGCAGCACCTTGAAGCCCTGGTCGCGCATGTTGAGTCCCTGGCCGCGACCCTGGGGCCCGTACCCGAGGATGGCCGTCACCTCCTTGGCGAGAATCGCCTTGACCTTCTCGGGCGGGAAATCGGAGCGCTCGATGATGGTCTCCTTGACGCCCTTGATGTCGATGGTCTTCATCGAAAACCTGCTCCAGTTGAGATCGGGCGGCCCTCGGCCCCCCGGGGATTCTATTGACGCCCCGCCGGCAATACCCGTACTATGGCGCCACTATCGCCTTCAGGCGCGCCGGCGCCCGCAGCGAGAAGGGCCGCGGCCGGGACTCGCGTGCACTCCCCTTGGCGCCCGGCGGATCGGAACGGCCTCGTTTATAACCCGCATCGCAGGGTCACACAACCCGCAGCCACGCACAAGAAACGCCGCGCCCGGCCTCCGGCGCCGAAGGGCCTGTCGCTGCCCGTCCCGAGCCCCGGCCGACCCCGGACGCGCCGCGCCCCCGGCCCGGGAGCCCCGCGACACCCCGACACCCCGAAGAAAAGAGAGAGACCACCATGGCCCTGCCAGACCCCTTCGGCGCACGCCAGACCCTCAAGACCCCCGACGGCAACCTGGCGATCTACCGCCTCGAGACCCTGGAGAAGGCCGGCCTGGCCAGGCTCGACACGCTGCCCTACTCGATCCGCATCCTGCTGGAGGCGCTGCTGCGCTACGCGGGCCGACCCGAGGTCAGCCGCGACGACGTGGTCTCGCTGGCGGCCTGGAGCGCCAGGCGCCTGCCCCCCCGCGAGGTGCCGTTCATGGTGGCGCGCGTGCTCTTGCAGGACTTCACGGGGGTGCCCTGCGTGGTGGACCTGGCCGCCATGCGCGGGGCCATGAAGGCCATGGGCGGCGACCCGAACAAGATCAACCCGCTCATCCCGACCGAGATGGTGATCGACCACTCGGTGCAGGTGGACTACTTCGGCACGGCCGACGCGCTCGCGCTCAACGAGAAGCGCGAGTTCGAGCGCAACATCGAGCGCTACCAGTTCCTCAAGTGGGGGCAGAAGGCGTTCGACAACTTCGTGGTGATCCCCCCTTCGACCGGCATCTGCCACCAGGTCAACATCGAGTACCTGGCCAAGGTGGTGCGCACCAGCCGCGAGGACGGCGCGCTGGTGGCCCACCCCGATTCCGTGTTCGGCGCCGATTCCCACACCACCATGGTCAACGGCATCGGCGTGCTGGGCTGGGGCGTGGGCGGCATCGAGGCGGAGGCGGCCATGCTCGGCCAGCCCTACTACATGCTGGCGCCGGAGGTGGTGGGCGTCGAGGTCACGGGGCGGCCCGCCGATGGCGTGACGGCCACCGATATCGTGCTGCACGTCACCCAGGCCCTGCGC
>JACQKK010000210.1 GCA_016204605.1 Candidatus Lambdaproteobacteria bacterium | reverse complement strand
GGCCGCGGCCTTCGAGACGCCCTGCTCCGCAGGGCTCCTCAGGCGCGCGGTTATTTATGGCAGCGTAGAAGTGGAATCGGAATTAGGAGTGCGAAGCGCGTCTCGAAGCCTGTCCTGAGCTTGCCGAAGGAGGCACGGTGGCGCGAGCCGCGGCCCCTTCGACAGGCTCAGGGCATGCTTCGAGACGGCCCGCTATGCGGGCCTCCTCAGGCACGAGGTTGTTCCAGCCGCATTGAAATGGAAATGGAATCAGGCTCACGAAACCAGCAAGCCCGCCGGGCAGGCGGGCTCGCAGGTAGCGCTCCGGGCAGGGTCAGGGCCGGCGGCCCCCGGGGAAGGGGCGCGCCGGACTGCGCTTACCGCTTCATCGACACCACGTCGGCGAGCATCTCGTCGCTGGTGGTGATGGACTTGGCGTTGGCCTGGAACGCGCGCTGGGTTTCAATCATGCGCACGAACTCGTTGGCCAGGTCCACGTTGGACTTCTCCAGATTGCGCACGGCGATGCTGCCGAAGCCGCCTTCCGTGGGAGCGCCCTGGATCGGCCGCCCGGAGGAGATCGATTCCTCGTACTTGCTGTCGCCGGAGCGCAGCAGCCCCACGCTGTTCACGAACCGCGTCAGTACCACGCGGGCGACGGGACGGATGGTGCCGTTGTCGAAGCGGCCCATGATGGTGCCGTTGATGGCGATATCGAAGTCCTCCATGTTGCCGGAGCGGTGGCCATCGCCTTCGATCCTGGACACCTTCGACGCCGAGGAGAACTGCGTGACGCCGTCGAGCCCCGTGCGCTGATCGTTCGGATCGGTCGGGTTCGAGCCCTTGCCGAAGAACAGGCCGATCACCTGCGGGCGCTCCGCGAACGGCAGTGTCACCTGCGGCGTCTCCACGCCCGCGGCCAGCGGCGCGCGCACCAGCACGGGCGGCCCCGGCGGGATGATCTGCCCCTGCGGGCCCACCTGGCCCGGGCCTGCGACCTGGAAGCGGCCGTTGCTCGCGGCGATCAGGCGCCCATTTTCCGTGAAGTCCAGGAAGCCCCCGCCGATGGCCTGGCTGCGGTCGCGCGGCCCGCCGAATTCCGCGCCGCTGGCCACCACGTACCACTGCCAGGAGTTCTTGCTGCCCGTGCCGGGGGTGGGCTGGCCGGTGGCCGGATTGATCTGCGGCGGCTGATCGGGCACTTTGCGGAACACCAGGTTCAGCACGTGCTCGCCGCCCTTCTCGTCGAAGACCGTGACCGCCGTGGAGAAGTTGTACATCTCGCTCTGCACGTTGGTCGGATCGAACGGCAGCGCGGGCGGCTGGCCATCGGCGTTGAGGTTCGCGGCGATCTTGAGTCCCGTGCCGTTCTGGCCGTTGCCGGTGGCCTGGGGCGGGTCGGAGATGCCCACCAGCTTGGCGCCGTGCAGCGGGCCCACCGCTTCGCCGTTCGCCGCATTGATATCGCGCACCATCACCTGCTCGCCCGTGTCCGTGACGAGAAAGCCGTCCTTGTCGAAATCGAAGTTCCCGGCGCGGGTATAGAAGACCCGGCCCACCTTGTTGCGCACGGTGAAGAAGCCTTCCCCCTGCACCGCGAGGTCCGTGAGCCGCGTGGTGCTTTCCACGTTGCCCTGGGCGAAATCGGACTGCACCGAGCTGACCTTCACGCCCTTGCCGATCTTGCTGGTGGTGCCGGCCACGCCGGTGGCCAGCAGATCCTGGAAGTTCACCCGGTTATGCTTGTACCCGGTGGTGTTGACGTTGGCGATGTTGCTTCCGACAACGGACATCGCCTCCCCGTAGGTCGTCAACCCGCTGGCGCCTGCACGCAATGCGAAGGACATGGCTTCTCTTCGAGAGAGATGGGTTCGGCACCCGCCCGGCTCCGGGTCATCCGCAGCAGGGTCGGGAGAGTCGTCGCTCAGGCGGGAATTCCGATTCCCTTCGTGCAACACCCCGCGCCTCGTGCGCGGGGTCGATCCACCTGGGGCCCTTCGTCACGTCCGTGTGCGGGCGGCGGTGGCTGCGGGGCGGCCATCCATGGCGGGTACGCCGGCTGCGACCGGCGTCATTGCTGCTTGTCCAGCACCGCCGGGCGCAGCGTCATTTCCGCGCGATAGGGCAGTGGCTGGCGACCCTCGAACTGGGCCTGCGACTGGCGGGAAAGTTCCGTCACGTCCCGCGCGTCGTAGTCCTGTCCGTTCATGCGAATAACGGGCCTTCCGTTCTCGAACCGCACCGCGGAGACCTTGCCCAGCGAGAACAGCTCGACCGGCAGCGTATCGCCCTCGGCGTTCTTGGCGCCGGCGCTGAAGCGGTAGGCGCCGTCGGGCACCGGTTCGCCGGCGGCATCGCGGCCGTCCCAGGTCACCCGGTGGCGACCGGCGGCGGTGGCGCCCAGCTCGAGCGTGCGCAGGGGGTTGCCCTCGGCATCGGCGATGAAGACCTGGAGGGCGGTGGCCTCGCGCGGCAGCTCGAAGTTGAGCCCGTTCACCCTGCCGCCCCGCACCTGGGCCGTGCCGCCCTTGACCAGCACGTCCTTCTCGATGAACGAGTAGGCGTTGGCGCGCAGCAGATCGGCCTGGCCTTTGCTGATGCCATCGAGCGTGGTGTTCATGTTGGTGAGCTGCTCCAGGGCGCCCAACTGCGAAAGCTGCTGCATCATGCCCTGCGAATCCATGGGCTTGAGCGGATCCTGGTGCTTGAGCTGGGTCATCATCAGGTTCAGGAAGTCGTGCTTGCCGAGCTTGTCGCTCGGGGCGGCCTCCCGCTTCTGCGTGGCGTTCCTCAGTGAGCTGCCCGCCTCGCGCAGGGCGACGGCGCTGGAATCCGTGGAACCGATCATGTGCTCATCTCCTCCGTCGTCGCTCAGGCATAGACGCCGATGCCGTTGCGGCCCCAGACCGGGCGGTTGCGTTGGGCCGCGGCGATGGCCACGGCGGAATCCACGCCGACCGCGGCGCGGAACGGATTGGCCGGCTGCGGGCCGTCCTGGTAGTGGGGCGAATCGTTGCCGCGCTGGACATCCACCTGCACCATGAACTCGCCGGTGACCAGGTTCTCGGCCACCAGCCGGTCGCGCAGATCGTTGAGCTGCGATTCCACCAGCGACTTGGCGTGGGCGTTGTTGACGGTCATCTCGAGCCGCAGCGCGCCATCCTCCTGCACCACCTTGAGCTTCATCGACCCCAGCTGCTCGGGATGGAGCTTGAAGGTGACCTCGTTGTTGCGCGGATCGCGCAGCAGCCAGCGCGATTCCTGGACGATGCGCTCCAGCATCTGCGGATCGGGGGCACGCGCGGGCGCCTTGGCGCCGGCCGTATGATCGACGGTCGCGGCCGCCGGCGCGGTCAGCCCGCTCGCCGGCTGGGGCTCGCCGGTAGGCCTGGCTTCGCCCTTGCCGGCCTGCTCCTGGGCCGCCGCGGGCTCGCTCTTGCCGCCGCCCTGCTGGAGCTGCGCGGCGACGGCCATGCGTTGGGCCAACTGGGCCGCCGGGTCCGCCGCATGGCCCAGCCGCAGTAACACCTGGTTGCGGGCCTGGGCGGAGGTGTCCGTCAGCTCGGCGGCGGCCTGCTTGCCCTCGGCGTCTTTCGCCAGGGAGGCGGGCTTGCGCGCGAGGTTGAGCGCCTCGATGGCACTGAGCGGCTTGGCCCCTCCCTCGCCCTTCCCGGCGACGGGCATCAGGGCCGCGTCCTTGACCTCGGCAACCTGGCCGGGCTTCGCGGCCGGGCCCTCGCTGCCGGCGGGCGGGATGGCCCCGGCGGCGCGGGCGAACTGGGCCTCGTCCTTGCCGTGCGGCGACGCGCGGTAAGCCTGTGCACCGATCTGCGCCGCCGCCGAGGGCAGGCGCTGGGCCTGTGGCTGCTCCGCCGGCGGATCGGCGGGCGCCAGCGCCGGGCCATCCGCCGGGGGCGGGGTCTGCGGGGGTGGCAGCGCCGCCGCGGTCAGCGCGACCTGCTGCGGATCGCCCGGCTTCGCGTGCGGGGTCGGCTGGGGCTCGGCAGCGTTTGCCTGGTCAATTTCTTCCCCCGCAGGTTCGCTCCGTTGCTCCTGCTCCGCGTCCGCGGCACCGGGACGCTGTTCATCGGCGGCGGCCTGCGCGGCTTCCTCGCCATAGACGCCGCGCGCGCGGGGATCGGCGGCCACCGGCGAGGCACCGGGCGCCGCGGAGGGGGGCGAATCCTGGGAAGGCTGGGAGGCGGCCCGGAAGGCCTGATCGAATCCCCGCCCGGGCAGGCGAGGCATCGCTGGAGCCGCCCGTTCCTCCCTGACGAGGGCAGCCCGACTGTTGACTTCAGCGATCACGGTCACCCCAGAAGGGATGCGAACAAGACCGTGTCCTGTAACTGACCCACCGGCCTACTTGGCAGGACTGGCCGGCGCCCGGCGAACGATTTCTTCCGTGATCCGTTTCGCGTGCTCCGGAGGCAATTCCTCCATGAGCTGGGCGGCTTTGCGCTGGTTCATGGCCATAAGGATCTGCACCGCGATCTTGGGATCGAGCGCCCGGAACTTCTCCGCGGTCTTCTTCGGATCCATGCCGTTGTACAGGTTGACGACCTTATTCAGGTTCTCCGCATCCTGCGCCTTTTTCGCATCCATGCTGGCTTCGATTTCCTGCTGAAGCCGTTTCAGTTCGGCGACCTGATTCTGCACGTTGTCGCGCAATTGCCTGAGCTGCTCTTCCCGCTGGTTCAAGGTGAGTTCGCGGTCGTCGAGCTGGCGCTTGCGCTCCATCAGGCTGAGCAAGATCTGCCGCTCCGTATCGGTGAACGCCTCGCCGGTGGGCCTTCTCCCGTCGGCGGGCCTGGGCGGCTGCTTGCCCCCGACGTCCAGTTCGGGGAAGGTGCCCGGGCGAACCTTGTTCACCCAGGTCTTGATGGTGGACATGCTATAAGTGGGCCCCGCGGGCATGGCCAGGGCCAACGCCACCAGCAGCACCGTCCCTGCGATGCGCGATTTTCCGTGTGGTTTCAGCATCATGCGCGACTCCCGCAGGCGGTCTGCCGGGGCTGTGGCGGCGGAAGCGCCCGGCGCCGGCCGGTCACTTTCGGTATTGGTGGTAGTTGGAGGCCACTTCATCCATGGTGATGCGCTCGCGCCGGGCCAACTCGCTCTCGTACCGATCGTGCTCCTTGTCCCGCAGAATCTCCAGGGCGCGATGGGCGCGTCTCGCCTCCACCAGTTGCTTGCGCTTGGCTTCGAGCTGCTGCTCCTGATCCTTGACCTGCTGCCGCAGCCGCACGACCTCGTTCTGCAGCCGCTTGCGGTACTGGTCGTGGAGCTGGAGGGGCAGCGCCGAGCGGCCGAGCCGCCGCTGCTCGTCGGCCCCCTGGGCCGCCCGTTCCATCGCGCCCTGGCGCCGGTCGATCTCGGATTCGAGGCGCTGCCGTTCGAGCAGCACGGTGCTGTATTCCTTGTAGCGGAGCTTCTCCAAGCGCTCCCGCACGTCGAGCACCGATTGCAGGCTGAATTGGAACATGGGGGCGCCCCTGCTCAGGCCGGGCGCTGCCGGCCGCGGGAGATCATCTCTTGCGCGGAGGCGAGCGAGTGCTCGCTGACGTCCACCCCGCTCAGCAGCCGCGCCACCTCCTGCACCTGGCGCTCGCCGTCGAGCGGCGTGGCGCGGGTGTAGGTCTGCCGGTTGCGGGTCTCCTTGGCGATCAGGATGTGCTGCGCGCCCTGGGCCGCGATCTGCGGCAGGTGGGTCACGCAGAGCACCTGATGGGTTTCGCCGAGCCGGCGCAGCTTGTTGCCGACGATCTCCGCCAGGGCGCCGCCGATGCCGGCATCCACCTCGTCGAAGATCAGCGTGCGGGTGGGGTCCGTGCGGGCGAGGATGGTCTTGAGCGCGAGCATGACGCGGCTCAGCTCGCCGCCCGAGGCGATGCGCGCCAGGGAGCGCGGCGGCTGGCCCGGGTTGCTGCTGAACAGGAACTCCACCCGGTCGCTCCCGCCGGGCGTGTAGACCGGCCCGCGGCCCTCCGGCGATTCGAGCGGCTGCACCAGCGTCTCGCACACGACCTTCTCCATGCCCAGCTCCCGCAGTTGCTCCGCGATCAGCGCCGTCAGCCGTGCCGCGGCCTTGCTGCGCTGCGCGGTCAGGGCCTCCGCGGAGCGATGCAAACGGCCGGCCACCTCGGCCAGGCGGCCCTCGAGCGCCGCCAGGCTTTCCTCGGCGCGCTCCAGCGCCTCCAGCTCGACCCGGGCCGCCGCGGCGCGGCCGAGCGCCTCGGCGAGGCTCCCGCCGTAGCGGCGCGCCAGGCGCTCCAGCTCGGCCAGGCGCTGGTTCACCCGCTCCAGCCGGTTGGGATCGGCCTCCACGCGCGCGCCGTGGGCGCTCAGGGTGCGGTAGAGGTCTTCGAGCTGAAAGCGGGCCGCCCGCACCGGCTCCGCCAGCGGCACCAGCGCCTTGTCGATGGCGGCCGCCTGCTCGATGAGATGGCCCAGCCCCGCCAGCGTGGGGAGCAGGGCCCGCTCCCCCTCGTCGAGCTGGTCGCAGGCGGCCTGGGTCAGTTGCGCCAGCCTCTCCGCGTGCGTCAACCGATGGTGCTCGGCGCGCAGCTCCTGCTCCTCCTGGGGCTGCGGCCGGGCGGCGTCCACGTCTTCGAGCAGGGCGGCCAGCTCGGCGCGGCGCTGCTCGCGCGCGGCCGCCTGCTGCTGCAACCGGGCCCGACCCTGCACGAGCTGCGTGAACGCGCGATGGTGCTCCGCCACGGCCTCGCGGGCGCCTTCGAGCTTGGCGAAGGCATCGAGAAACCGGATGTGGGAGCCCGGGTCCAGCAACTGCTGGTTGTCGTGCTGGCCGTGGATGTTCACCAGCAGCTGCCCCAGCGCCTCCAGGTTCGCCTGGCTGATGCTGCAATCGTTGGCCAGCGCGCGCGAGCGGCCGTTCTCCAGCAGCACGCGCCGCAGCACCAGCTCGCGTTCCGCCGGGATGCCCAGCCGCTCGAGCAGCGCGCGCACCTCGGGGAGCCGCTCCAGCTCGAAGGTGGCCTCGACCAGGGTCTGGCTGGCGCCGCTGCGCACCTGCTCCGCGCTGGCGCGCCCGCCCAGCACGAACCGCAGCGCGTCGATCAGGATGGATTTGCCCGCCCCGGTTTCGCCGGTGAGCACGGAGAAGCCCTTGGCGAACTCCAGGGACAGCGTCTCGATGGTAGCCAGGTTGGCGATGGCCAGTCGGGTCAGCACGGGGATGCGCTCCCTGATCCGGGGGTGACCCGCGCGGCAGCTTGCGCGTGCGCGCGGGCCGCGCCCGGGTGAGGGCGGAAGCACCGCGAGCCCTATCCTTCTACCATACGCTCCCGCGGGGAGAAACCGACGCGGCCGCGAAACCTCACCCACCCCGACCCTCCCTCTCCAACACTTGGCGAGGGCGGGAGCCCCTCCAGTCGCTCTGTCCACAGCCGATCTCCCCCTCTCCAGTGCTTGGAGAGGGGGCCGGGGGTGAGGTCGAGCTCTCCAATGCTTGGAGAGGGGGCCGGGGGTGAGGTCGAGCTCAGGGGCGCGGGATGTTGCGACGGAGGGTCCAGGTGGGACTGCTTTCCTCGAACAGGGCGGGGGTGCGGGTGAGCCGGCGCAGGTTCGAGCCGTCGGCGGAGACGACGTACAGCTTGAAGTCGCCGGTGCGGTTGGAGCTGAACACGATCTGGTGGCCATCGGGCGACCAGGTGGCCTGCTCCGCATCGAACCGGCCGCGGGTCACCGGGCGCAGCCGCTCGCCGTAGGCGTCCATGATGTAGACCTGGTCGCGGTTGTCCTCGCGCCGCGTGAACAGGATCGACTTGCCGTCGGGACTCCAGCGCGGGTCGGCGTTGTAGGTGCCCTCGAACGTCAGGCGCAGCTCCTCGCCGGTCTCCAGCTCCAGCAGGTACACCTGCGGCGTGCCCGTGCGGTCGGAGACGAACACGATGCGCTTGCCGTCGGGAGACCAGTCGGCCTGGGTCTCGATGCCCTGGCGGGAGGTGAGCTGGCGGGTGGTGCGGGTCTCCAGCTCCACCTCGTAGAGGTCCGCGTTGTTGTCGGGGCTCATGGTGAGCGCCACCCGCTTGCCGTCGGGAGAGAAGGCGCCCCCCGAGTTGAGCCCGCCGTGCGGCGTGAGGAACCGGCTCGACGCCGCCCGCGCCGGCTCCCCGCTGAGGTCCTCGAGGTACACCGCGCTGCCCTGGTTGCTGAGCATGGTGTACAGCAGGGCCATGCCGTCGGGCGACCAGCGCGGCAGGAGGTTGATCTCGCGGTTGCGCGAAAGCAGCAGCAGCTGGTCGCCATGGGTGTTCACGCTCACGATCACCTTGGCGTAGCTCGGCTGCCGCAGCACGAAGGCGATGGTGCTGCCCAGCAGGCCGGGCTTGCCGGTGAGGCGCTGGCTGAGGCGGTTCACCAGCTCCATCACGGCCTGCTCGGCCACGCTCTCCGCCAGCTCGAGGTTCTCCTCGTACAGCACCACGCCTTCCGGGCCGGCATCCTTGAGCCGCGCCGCCAGCACGCGGTCGCGCCGGGTGAGCTGCAGCACCATGTCGATCCGCGACGGCTCACTGCCGAGCGCGCAGTGCCGGGTGACGCCGCGCCAGAGGTTGAACAGCCCGCTCCAGCACAGGTTCTTTTCGATGAGCTGCAGGGCGGGCCGGAACCGGCTCCCCGCCGCGGGATCGGCGCCGCCCGGCTCCTCGTGGGCGCTGACGGCGAGAATCAGCTTCGAGAAGCCCAGCCCCTCGATCAGGATGTCCTGCGCGGGGTCGTCGGGTGGGCGCGTGGGCGGCTCCTGGGCCTGCGCCACGGGACTGAACGGCAGGCCTGTAACCGGCACGTTCGTGAACAAGAGGCTCGACCACAGCGCGGCGGTCGACAGCGCGCCCGCGCACAGCCCTGGCGCCCGCAGCCAGCCCGGCATCCGCCACCGCCGCCTGGGGACGGGCGCGCCGCTCGGGAGTGGGGGCGTGGGCTGCCTCATGGGCGGGGCGAGAACACAAAGGTCTGCGTGATCGTCTCGCCCGGCACCTCCTCCGGGATGGGCGGAAAACGGGAGCTGCGCAGCGTCAGCTGCACGGCGTAGTCGAACCGCGAGTCGCCGCTCGATTGGAGCACCTCCACGCTCCGCTGGAGGCCGTCCCGGCCGATCACCACCCGCACCCGCACGGTCAGGCGCGGGTCGAAGCCGCCGGGGTAGGTGTAGCTCTGCTTGACCACCGACTGCACCTGCCCCTGATACTTGCGGAAGGCGAGCAGGCTCGAACGCTCGGCCTGCTGGGCCGCCGGCGCAAGCGGAGCGCGCGCCTCGGGCGGTGCGGGCGCGCTCTCCTCGATGCGCAGGCTCAGGCGCTCCACCCGCGGCCGCAGCTCTTCCATCGGCCGCCGCTCGCGGAAGGCCGGCAGCTCTTCGGCCGGCAGGGCGGGCGGGGAGATCGGCGGCGCCTCGCCTGGCACCGCCGGGGGCGCCGAGGGCCGCGCGACCTCCGGGCGGGCCGCCTGCGGGGGCGGCTCGCTCGGCAAGAGCGCCTTCGGCAGTGGCGCCTTGGGCAATGGCGCCGCAGGCACTGGCGCCGCCGGCGGCGGCACACCCGGGGGTTGCGGCCCCACCAATGCGGGCCGTGACGCAGCCGGCGGCCGGCCCGCCGGCACAGGCACCGGCGCCGCAGGGGCCGCGCGGGCGCCCGGCGCGGGCGCGGCCGGAACCGGCGGCGGCAGCGGGAAATCGAGCGCGGGCGCGGCCGGCGATTCCACCGGCGGCGGCTTGAGGCTGAGCGTGGGCGCTTCCAGCCTCAGCTCGCTGATGGCGCGGGTGGAAAGCTCCAGGTGGCGCACCTGGGGCCGCGGGGGCGCCTCCATGATGCGCACCGAATACACGCGCACCATTTCGGGCGGCGGTGCCGCGGAAGGGAGCAACACCCAGATCGCGATCAGCAGGGCATGGGCCGCCAGCGAAACCGGCAGCGCCGCCAGGAACATCCCGTCTGCACGGATCACTTCTCCTCCCGCTCGATCATCAGTCCCACGTCGACGACGCCGATCCGGCGCAGGTGGGCCATCACCTGGATCACCGTGCCGTAGCGGATGCGGCGGTCGGCCCGCAGGAACGCCGGCGTGCCGGGGTACGTCGTCTGCCAGCGCCGGATTTCCCGGTCGAAGCGCTGGACGGTCTCCTGAAACCGGAGCGGGCCCAGCACCGTCTCGTTGACCGCGAGCTTCCCCTCCTGGTCGATGGTGATGACGAGGGTCTGGTTGGAGCGCGTGCCGGGAGCCAGCGATGCGCGCGGCAACTGCACGTCCAGCGAGTGCGTGATGATCGGCGCGGTGATCATGAAGATCACCAGCAGCACGAGCAGCACGTCCACCAGCGGCACGATGTTGATATCGCTCAACGGCTCGGAGGTGGTCCAGTCGGAACCGAAGGCGCCCGCCATCAGAGTATCCTATCGAACCGGTTGATCAGTTCCAGCGCGAAGTTCTTCATCTGGCTGGTGATATCGCGAATGCGGTTGCGATAGTAGTTGTACGCGACCAGCGCCGGGATCGCGGCGAGCAGCCCGCCCGCCGTCGCCACCAGCGCTTCGGAGATGCCCGGCGCCACGACGGCCAGGCTCGTGACGCCGGTGCTGCCGATGTTGCGGAAGGCGTCGATAATCCCCAGTACCGTCCCGAACAGGCCGATGAACGGCGCAGAGCCGGAAACGGTCGCCAGGAACGGCAGACGCTGCTCGAGCAGCTCCTGCTGGTGGTTGAATACCCGCTCCAGCGCCCGACCCACGGCCGCGATGATGCGCTCGCGGGGAACGGCGACGCCGCCCGGCTTTTCCATCTGCCCGCGGTACAGCCCGATTTCACGATAGCTGGCCTCGAACATGCGGGCCAGGGGCGCTGCCGCAAACTTCTGCGACGCCTGGTGGATTTCACCCAGGGGCTGGCCCCGGAGAAAGGCCTGATAGAACTGCGCGTTTTCCCCTTCGACCGCGCGCAGCCGGATGGCTTTGGCAATGATGATCGCCCAGGAGAGCACCGACATCACGAGCAGCAGCGCGTAGATGCACAGCGAGATCCAGTTGCCCGTGAGCAGGAGCGACCACATGCTGCCGCCAGCCATCGGCTCCACCCCGGTGAAGCCCCCCGGAGCGGAGCCCGGCCGGGAGAATTGGAAGATGCTCCGGCGGTGAGGCGCCCCCGGCCCCGCCGGATGTTGCGCTGGCCCTGCCCGCGCCGGTCGCGCGGGCAGGGCCGCTGCCGCAGGATCGAATGAGGAGGTGCTGCCCTAAGGGGTGGCTACTGGATGACGACGATCGCGCGCCGGTTCTTGGCCCAGGCCGCCTCGTTGTGGCCCGGATCGACGGGCTTCTCTTCACCCCAGCTGTGGATGCGCAGGCGTTTTCCGTCGATGCCGCCTTCGATTAGCGCATTGCGGACGGCATTGGCGCGGCGCTCGCCGAGCGCCAGGTTGTATTCCGTCGTGCCGCGCTCGTCGCAGTGGCCTTCGATCACCACGACCATCGCGGGGTTGCCGCGCAGCATCTGGACGTTCTGCTCGAGCGCCGCCTTGAATTCGGGCTTGATGTTGTACTTGTCAAAATCGAAGAACACC
This sequence comes from Candidatus Lambdaproteobacteria bacterium, assembly GCA_016204605.1. Classification (GTDB taxonomy): domain Bacteria; phylum SAR324; class SAR324; order SAR324; family JACQKK01; genus JACQKK01. Next base: position 4,172 of record JACQKK010000210.1, on the reverse strand, counting down.
GGCTGGAACTCTTTCGACCCCAGGTCGCCGACCTTCTGCTGCTCGGCCGCGACCAGCGTCAGCTGGAACTCGGGCGGCACGGGCTGATCGGCCAGCGTCGTCACCAGCGCCCCGCGCAGGATCGCCTCCTGCTGCGGGCCCGCGCCGGCACCGAGCGCCGCCTGGAGGGCGGCCTTGGCCTCCCTGGCCGTGGCGAACTCCTTGCCCTTGAGCGCGGAGAGCGCCTGGAGCGCATCGGCGGGGACGCCGGCGGCCGCCATGCGTTTCAGTGCGGCATCGTCGAACACGAACTTGCCGTTCTGGAGATCGGTCTCGACATCGACGGCTTCGCGCGGGGCGGGCAGTTTCGAGGCGTCCACGCCCGGGATCTTGGGCAGTTCCACCGCCGCGGCGGCGCCGGGAACCGCGGGGGCGCCGGGAACCGCGGGGGCGCCGGGAGCCGCAGGGGCGCCGGGAACCGCGGGGGCGCCGGGAGCCGCAGGGGCGCCGGGAGCCGCGGGGGCGCCAGGAGCCGCGGCCGCGACCTCCTGCGACGGCGCTGCGGGAGCGCCGGGTTCAGCCGCCGCAGCCGCGGCGGCCGGCGCCCCCGGCCGCGGCGCGGTGGGGGGCTTCGCCGGCTCGGGACCGCCGCACCCGGCCAGCAAGGCCGTAACCAGCAGCACGCCGCCTGCGAACTCAAGCCAATGTCGGTTCATGAGCCTCCTTTTCGATCCTGAAGTACCAGCGGGCCGGGGTACCACTCCAAGGGTACGGCATGTATTAATGTCGCGCGTGCTTCGTCATCGTCCCATGGGGGGAGCCAACGGCGCAGCGATCCTCCCCTCAGTCCTATCAAGAACCGGTGTCCCCGCGCAATTGCTGCGAAAACTGCCGCCGACCCCGACACTCAACGTGTGAACCTACCACGGTACCCTCGGAACCGAAAGCGCGGAATCCGTCGCCGTGCCCCGCCGGACTTGTCGCCATCGGCTCGCCGTGCGACGATGGCTGGCAGCCGGCGCGGCGCGCGGCGCCCCTGGCCCCGCCGGGCTCCTCTTGTCCGTGCCGGGCTTGTGCGAAAAGCCCGGGAGACTCGGCCGCCCAGGCCGCATCGCACCCAGGTTGGAGCGCACCCGGGGGCGGAACGTTCAAGGCGCCGCATCGCGCCCGACCCGGATACGCGCAGAGGTACCATGGACCAGCAAAGGCGGTGGCTGTTCTACAGCGATGGTGCCGCTGCCGGCCCATGGAACATGGCCCGGGACGAGCACTGCCTCGCCCGCGCGGCCGAAACCGGCCGACCCGCGCTGCGCCTCTACGCCTGGGAGCGCCCGACCCTTTCGCTCGGGCGCACGCAACGCGCCGAGCGCGACCTGCGGCCCGGCGCCTGCCGCCGCGAGGGCGTCGCGCTCGTGCGCCGCATGACGGGGGGGCGGGCCGTGCTGCATGGCACGGACCTCACCTACGCAGTCACGGCACCGACGGGCCCAGGGCCGTTCGGCGGCGGCATCATGGCCACCTACCGGACGCTGGCCGGGGTATTCGTCGAGTTCCTGCACGGGCTCGGCCTCTCTCCCCAGGTGCATGCCTACACGAAGCGGGAGCGGGCGGAGCTGGCCTCGGGCATCTGCTTCGCCACCCCCTCCGCCTTCGAGATGCTGGTCGGCGGGCGGAAGCTGGTGGGAAGCGCCCAGCGGCTGCTACCGCACGCCTTTCTGCAGCACGGCTCCCTTCCGCTGGCTCCGCAGGCGGAGCTGCTCGCGCGCCTGTTCCAGGGCACCACGATCGAGGAGGCCCGCGCCCGCCAGACGGATCTGGAGACGCTGGGCGTGTGGTCGTCGCACAGTCCCGCGGAGATCCGGGGCCGGCTCGCCCGATCCTTCGAGGCCGTGCTCGGGATCGAGCTGGAGGCAGCGACCTGGAGCCCGGAGGACGAGGCGGCCGTGCGGGAGCTGGTGCCCCGCTACGCCTCGCTGGAGGACGCGGGAGCGGCCGGGGCGAAGCCGGCCTCCGACCCCTGCGCGCCCGCCCCGGCGCCCTGCGGCGGAGCCGTGTCCGCGGCCGCTCACCCGCCCAGGTAGGCGCGGCGCACCTCCGCATCGTCGAGCAGAGCCCGCCCGGTGCCGCGCAGCACGATCTCCCCCGTGGCCAGCACGCAGGCGCGGTGCGCGAGCTGCAGGGCCGCGTACGCGTTCTGCTCGACCAGCACGATGGTCGTCCCCTCCCGGTTGATCGCCGCGATCGTGCCGAAGATGCGCTTCACCACCAGCGGGGCGAGCCCCAGCGAGGGTTCGTCGAGCAGCAGCAGGCGCGGCCTGCTCATCAGGGCCCGGGCGATGGCGAGCATCTGCTGCTCGCCGCCCGAGAGCGTGCCGCCGGCCTGGCCCGCCCGCTCGGCCAGTACCGGGAACACGGCCTCGACGCGGGCCAGGTCGGCCTGCCAGTGAGCGGGATCGGCCGTGGCGGCGCCGACGCGCAGGTTCTCCCGCACGGTCATCTGCGGGAAGATGCGCCGGCCCTCGGGCACCTGCGCGATGCCGCGCCGCATGATGCGGTAGGGGGGCAGCCCGCCGATCTCCTCGCCGGCATAGCGGATGCGGCCCGCCCAGGGTCGCACCACGCCCGAGAGCGTCATCAGCAGCGTGGTCTTGCCCGCGCCGTTGGCGCCGATCAGCGCCAGCAGCTCCCCGGCGCGCACGTCGAGGTCGATGCCGCGCAGGGCCTCGATGGGCCCGTACCCGGCGCGGAGCCCGCGCACCTCCAGCAGCGGGGCACCGGCGGCGCCCGCGCTCATGGCTGCGCCTCCCCGCGCTGCCCTGCGGCCGGCGGCGGCTCCTCGCCGAGATAGGCGCCGATCACGCGCGGATCGCGCTGGATCTCGGCGGGCGTGCCGGCGCCGATGACCTCGCCGTGGTCCAGCACCACCACGTGCTCGGAGAGCTCCATCACCACCCCCATGTGGTGCTCGATCAGGAGCACGGTCACGCCATGCTCGCGCTGGACACGGCGGATCAGCCCGATCAGCTCGGCGGTCTCCGCGCGGTTCAGGCCGGCGGCCGGCTCGTCCAGGCAGATCAGGCGCGGGCGCGCCGCGAGCGCACGGGCCAGCTCGAGCCGCCGCTGCTGGCCATAGGGCAGCGTGCCCGCCTCCCGGTTGGCGGCCCGCTCCAGCCCTACGAACCCGAGCCAGTCCCAGGCCCGCGCGAGGGCGGCCCCCTCGGCGCGGCGGAAGGCGGGGGTGCGGAAGACGCCGGCGAAGAGCCCGCGGGCCACGTCGCGGTGCTGGGCCACCAGCAGGTTCTCCAGCGCCGACATGCGGCGGAAGAGCCGGATGTTCTGATAGGTGCGGCCGATGCCCAGGCGGGCCACCTGATGGATCGGCAGGCGCCCGAGCGGCCGCTCGCGCGGCAGCGTTCCCGACACGGCGCCCGGATGGGCTCCCAGCGCCTGCGGCTCGACCAGGACGATGCGGCCGGAGGTGGGCCGGTAGAACCCCGTGATGCAGTTGAACACGGTGGTCTTGCCCGCGCCGTTCGGTCCGATCAGGGCGGTGATCGAGCCGCGGCTTACCTCGAACGAGACGCCGGCGAGCGCCCGCAGGCCGCCGAAGCGCATCGAGAGCTCCTGCACCCGCAGCAATGGTGCCGCCTCAGCCGCCATCGTTCCCCCCGGCAGCGGAGGCATAGGAGCGACGGCGCAACTGGAGCAGCCCGCCGGGTCGCCAGACCATCACGAACACCATGGCCAGCCCGAACACCAGCATCCGGTACGCCTCGAACTGGCGGAACAGCTCGGGCAGCAGGGTGAGCGCCACGGCCGCCAGCAGCACGCCCACGATCGAGCCCATTCCGCCGAGCACCACGATCGAGAGGATGAGCGCCGACTCGATGAACGTGAAGGAGGAGGGGTTGATGAACCCTTCCATGGCCGCGAAGCAGATGCCGCCCACCCCGCCGAAGGTGGCGCCCAGGGTGAACGCCGAGAGCTTGGTCAGGGTGGGGTCGATGCCGAGCGCCTTGCAGGCGATCTCATCTTCCCGCAACGCCTCCCAGGCGCGCCCCATCGGCATCTGCCGCAAGCGGTGGAATACCCACACCGCCCCCGCCGCGATGGCCAGCACCAGCAGGTACATGTAGACGTAGCGGTGGCGCGGGTCGTAGGCGATCCCCAGCAGCCCGTGAAAGGTGGGGCCG
>JACQKK010000212.1 GCA_016204605.1 Candidatus Lambdaproteobacteria bacterium | reverse complement strand
GTGCCGAGCCACTCCTCCCCGAACCGGCTGACGATGGCCCGGGCCATGTTGCCGTACAGCACCAGCCCGACGACGAGCGGCGCGCGGAATCCCAACTGCTGCGGCACGCCATCCTTGTGAATCTTGCTGTAGGGTCGCTGGGCCTGATGGGCGATCGCGGTGTAGGGGTTCCCGATCCCTGCGGGACTCTCTGAAACGGTCATGGCGGGCTCAAGTGAATCTGAAAGTGGGCGCAATACCCCGCCGTCGGAGACGAGGGGCGATAGTCCCTCGGTACGTCCGATGCGCCTCCGGAGTCAAGCCGTTGGCCGGAAGGGTCGTGACTCGGTTTGAAAAGAAAAGCAGATTTCTCGCTGCGCTCGAAATGACATCTCGTTGTCACCCCGAGCCCTTCGGCAGGCTCGGGGCAGGCTTCCTGGGGGAGAGGGGTTCCTCTCGAACCGCCTCGGTGGCCGATCAGGGGCTCCCCCTCTCTCCACCAGGCGAGGGACGGCTGGGGTGGGTGAGGCCGCCTGCGCGGGCGCCCGGGTTCGAGCCCAGTCCTTCCGCCGCATCCGCCCCTTGACGGCACCGCGGGCTTGCCCGATAAGTGACGATTGGCGCTCCGCACCGGGGAGCGGTCTCCGGCCGCTCCGGCCAGGGGCGCGCAGGCCGTGTTCGATTGCCGGGAACAGGCGATGGCTCAGGGGCTGGCAGGGCTGAAGGTGATCGAGCTGGGCGGCGGCGTGGCCGCGGCCTATGCGGGCAAGCTGATGGCGGACCTGGGCGCGGAGGTGGTCAAGGTCGAACCGCCCGGCGGTGAGCCGGGCCGGCTGCGTCCGCCGTTCGCGGGCGGCACGCCCGATCCCGAGCGCGGGGCGCCGTTCCTCTATCTCAACACGAACAAGCGCAGCGTCGTCCTCGATCTGACGCGCCCGGTGGATCGGGAGTCCCTCGACGCGCTGGTGCGGCGCGCCGACCTGCTAATCCACAACCTGAGCCGGAAGGAGATGCTGGCGCAAGGGGTCGACTTCGAGCGCCTGAGCGCCCTCAACCCGCGTCTGGTGCTGCTCTCGCTGACCCCGTTCGGGCTGACCGGGCCGTACCGCGACTACGTGGGCAACGATCTCACGCTCGTGCACGGCGGCGGCTGGGGCTGGATCTGCCCGGCGCCGGGCACCGACCCCGAGAAGCCGCCCCTCAAGCCCTTCGGCCAGCACGGGCTGATGCAGGGAGCGCTGCACGGCGCGCTGGCGGCGCTGGCGATGCACCTCGGCACGCTCGGCGGCGCCCCGGGGGAGCACGTGGACTGCTCGATCCAGGAGGTGCAGGCGGGCTACATCGGGCGGGCCATCCTCCACTACAGCTACCTGGGCCGGGTGGATTCGCGGCTCACCGCGCGCTGGCTGGCCCCGAGCGCTTTCTACAAGACCGCCGACAGCCAGATCCTCATCATCTGCGTCGAGCAGGACCAGTGGGAGCGCCTGGCCGACCTGATGGGGAACCCCGCGTGGACCAAGCGCCCGGAGTTCGCCACCCGCGAATCGCGCGGCGAGCACTTCCGCGAGTTCAACGCCCTGCTCGAAGCCTGGACCAAGACCCAGCGGGCCGAACCGCTCTACCACGCCTGCCAGGCGCGGAAGATCGGCGCCGGCCCCATCCTGCGCTTCGACCAGTTGCTGGCCTCGGAACACCTGCGGCAGCGCGGCTTCATGGTGCCGTTGAAACACCCGCGGGCCGGCACGCTGACCATGCCCGGCGCGCCATACGCGCTCAAGCAGCCCTGGTGGAAGCTGCGCCGGGCGGCGCCCCTGCTCGGCGAAGCCGACGGCGAGATCGGGCGCCTGCTCGGCGGCGCGGCGGGCGCCTCCGCGCCACCGCCCAGCGCGGGGATGGGGAAGCCGCGGCTGCCGCTCGAGGGCGTGCGCGTGCTCGACTTCTCCTGGGTGTGGGCGGGGCCGTACTGCACCATGTTCCTCGCCCATCTGGGCGCAGAGGTGATCAAGGTGGAGTCGATGGGCCGGCTGGACCACGGCCGGCGGGTGAAGGTCTACCCGCAAGGCATGGAGGGCAGCCTCAACCACAGCGGCTTCTTCAACGAGTGGAACCAGGGCAAGCGGAGCCTCGGCCTGAGCCTCTCCGACCCGCAGGGGATCGAGTTCGTGAAGCGCCTGCTGCCCCAGTGCGACGTGGTGACGAGCAACTTCGCCACGGGCGTGATGGAGCGGCTCGGGCTGGGGCCCGACGCCATGCTCGCCCTCAATCCGGAGCTCGTCATCGCCGCCATCTCCGGATACGGGCAGAGCGGCCCCTGGAAGGGCTACACCGCCTACGGCAGCGCCGTGGTGCCGCTCTCCGGCATCTCCGCCTCGACCGGCTACCTGAACGACAACGGCGTGGCCCAGGAGGTGGGGATCGCCTACGGCGACCCCGTCGGCGGCATCTATGCCGCCTATGCCATCGTCGCCGCGCTTGTGGCCCGCAAGCGCCACGGGGGCGGGCAGTACATCGACGTCGCGATGTGGGAGTCGGTCATCGCCACCGGGTTCGACGGCTGGATGAACCACGTGCTCGGCAATCCGCCCTACCCCACCATGGGCAACCGCGATCCCTACCTGGCCCCGCACAACGTCTACCGCTGCGCGGGCCAGGACGATTGGCTCGCGCTGGCCTGCGAGACGGAGGCCCAGTGGCAGGCGCTGTGTGGGGTGATGGGGCGGCGGGAGCTGGCGTCCGATCCCCGCTTCCGCGACGCGGCGGCGCGCAAGGCCAACGAGGACGAGCTGGACCGCATCGTCGGTGCCTGGTGCGCGGGAGAGGAGCGCTGGGCGCTGACCCATGCGCTCCAGGCGGCGGGGGTGCCGGCGTTCCCGTCGATGAGCTCCAAGGACCTCATCGAGAACGAGCATCTCATCGCCCGGGAGTATTTCACCCGGCTGAACCACCCGAAGGTGGGGGTGCGCACCCACGTGGGCATCCCCTGGCGCCTCACCCACCGCCACAACGGCGTGCGGGCGCCGGCGCCGCTGTTCGGCGCCGACACGGAGCGGGTGGCCCGGCTGGCCGGGCTGGACGACGCGGAGATCGCCGCGCTGCG
>JACQKK010000206.1 GCA_016204605.1 Candidatus Lambdaproteobacteria bacterium | reverse complement strand
GTATACGTGGCGGCCCACCCGCACGACGTGAAACCCATATCCCGCCAGAATGCCCGCGAGGCGCCGCCGCTCGATGGCCCGCTGCACCTTGAGGGCGATGGCGTCTTTCAGGTTCCTGACTGCGGAACGCTCCGTGCGGCCCTGCCCCACCGACTTGAGCAGCCCGCAGCGCGCGACCCACCACGCGCCGTCCTGGGCGAGGGCATATGGCAAGGTGGTCCGCAGCCGATAGCCTGGCATGTCCGCCTCCGTGAATCCGTGGAGTACCGCTCCCATCGATCTTCGATCGACAGCGGCAGCATAGCACGCCGTCAACCGCGCAGGCAGGCTCACGCGACGCCAGCGGTCACGCCACCTCTTCGAACTCCGCCTCGATCGCTTCCACCGAGTCGCCGGTCTCCGGGAGCGGCTGCCCTTCCGAGCGCATCGTTACGAGCCAGCCCGCCACCGCCTCCGCGGCATGACGGCGCAATTCCTCCAGGGTCTCGCCTTGGGTGAAGCAGCCCGGCAGCTCGGGGAAGGCGGCCCAGTAGCCGCCTTCCTCCGCCTCGTGCACCACCATGGCGACCTTGAGGCGCTTCATGTCGGCCTCCCGGCCCGAGTAACGCTCCGATGACATATCGGCCCGCACATTCTCAGGCAGGACCAGGCTCAATGATCACGCCACAGTATCTGCTCCGGTGGCAAGCTTGTCGTCGAACTCTACTGCTTGGACTGCCAGCCACTTTCTTCTTCGTGATGTTCCAAATCTCCTGCTTGAGGGCCAAGAGTTGTTGCCGCAACCGCTCGTGCTTCGGCACTCGGTGGCCTTGTCCAAGATGCTCAACCGCTAATTTGACCAAGGGATACCGCGCCTTGTAGTCCGCTGTGCCATCTTTCCCGAAGTACCGGAATTCTGAGCTCAGCAACACGTTCGCTCGTGGGTAGCCAGGATGCTCGCCGAGGTCGTGTTTTACGTCATTCGGGCCATGATGGAGCGCACCCTTGCGCCACTCAAAGTGGTCTCCACGCCACTCGTATATGCAGTCACCGCGGGGTTCGAAACGCTTTCGCAGGTAGTAATCGCCGTTGCGAACTTTCTCTGTAACCTCTGCGATATAAAGGAGCCGGTTGTCGCGGTGAAGTGAATTGGCGGCAAAGCCGAAGACGAGATCCCCTGGCTCCGCAGAAGTGCGGATCGTCGGCTTGCAGATTGCCAAGGAAAGCAGGCTGCCGTCCACACAGGGGGCACCACCGCTGTCCACGGTGAGTTTGTAGAAGTAGAGCTTCGGCATAGGCCACCATCAGTTGTTCGACTGCATCAATCCCTGTTGATTCCGATTGAACCAAGTGAGAAAGCGTTCGGGGCTAATAAACCTTGGAAAACGAGCGCTACGCTGCAAGTAGCCATCGTTCACCGAAAGGCCACCCCACTCGTCCAGGAGACTGCGCCGCACCCGATACGCACGGCTACGGTACTCGCCTATCGGAAGGCACCGCCTCAGCCGACCGGATCGGGCAGGTCGTCCGCGAACGATCAAATCGTTGTTCCCCGCCACGAGGATTCGTCGCGAGTGGGCGTTAGTATCCCTGTCCTTCATCTGGACGTTTGTTGCTGGTATGAGTTCCTCGACCACGAGCAGACCGATGATTGCGTACACCAAGTCGGCGGCGCGGTGCACATCCGCCAGTGCGGCATAAAAGACGATCACGTCGCCTGGATCGAGGCTAGTTCGCAGTTGGTCTGCCTTCTGTCGTGTGTCGCCGTAGGTGAGGTGCGCGAAGTCCGGGTCAAGGTGCATGCACTGCATCCGGAGGTGAGCTGGCAGACCGACGCCGAATTTCTCCAGGGTGGGCTTGAGCTCACTGTAGGGTTTTTCCATCCCAGGATGCACTGGGCGCGTTTCGGGAATAGCCACGTACGCAAACTCGCCCGTTTGGCTGTCGACGGGTCCATTCCACGAGCCGCCACCCAGACTTAGGTCGGCCCCTACGCGGACAAGCAACACGTTCATAGGCCCGTCACACAGCACAGCAGTTTGAACCTTGACCAGCACTGTTCACGCCACCCGCCTTGCCCTCCGCTGGCCGCCCGCCTACCTCCCTCTCCATCACCGATGGAGAGGGGTGCCCGCAGGGCGGGGTGAGGCGCCCCCCTAGCGCGCCGCTGGGGTGGCGGCCTGGGAGCGCTCGCGGGCCTTGCGCTGGTCGCGGCCGGCGCGGAGAAGGTCGCGGGCGATCACCATGCGGTGCACCTCGGAGGGGCCCTCGCCGATGCGGCGCACGCGCGCCTCGCGGTACCAGCGTTCGAGCGGGAACTCCTTGGTGACGCCGTAGCCGCCGTGGATCTGCACGCAGCGGTCGATCACCCGCCCGAGGGCTTCGCTCGAGTAGACCTTGGCCATGGAGGCCAGCACGCGGATGTCCTCGTCGCGGTCGGCGCGCATCGCGCCATCCCAGATCAAGAGGCGGGTGGTGCGGATGTCGAGCTCGCTGTCGGCCAGCATCCACTGGATGGCCTGGCGGTCGGCCAGGTACTCGCCGAAGGTCTTTCGCTGGTTGGCGTACTCGACCGTGCGCTTGTGGGCCGCCACGGCCACCGAGAGGTTGGTGGCCGAGTAGGGGAAGCGCTTGCGGGAGAGCATGTTCAGCGCCAGCGAGAGTCCCTGGCCATCCTCGCCGATGCGGTTCTTGACGGGAATCTCGCAGTCCTCGAAGGTGACGACGTTGGGGATCGCCGCCGTGCGGATCACCTTGAACGGCTTGGCGGTGAAGCCCGGTGTCTTGGTCTCGACGATGAAGGCGCTGATGCCCTTGCGCCCGGCCTCGGGGTTGGAGCGGGCGTAGACCACGCCCCACTCCGCCTCGTGGGCGTGGGAGATGAAGATCTTCGAGCCGTTGAGGATGTACCTGTCGCCCTTCCGCTCGGCCCGGGTCTGGATGGCATTGGCGGGGTCGGAGCCGCCGCCGGGCTCGGTGATGGCGAAGAAGGTGTGGGTGCCCTGCTGGATGGCGGGGACGGCGTACTGCTGGATCTGCTCCTCGGTGCCGGACCAGATGGATTCGGGGATGTGGCGCCCGAACACGCCGCAGCCGATGTTGTAGAGCCCCATCCGGTGCTGGCCCATCGCCTCGGCGATCACCGACATCTCGAACGTGCCCATCCCGCCGCCGCCGTACTTCCTGGGCAGCTCCAGCGCATAGAGCCCCAGGCTGCGCACCTTCTTGCTGATGCGCTGGTAGTCCTCCTCGGCCAGCTCGGGGGCGTCGGGGTCCACGCGGCTCTCGGCCGGGATCACATCGTCCTCGATGATGCGCCGCACCTGCTCGACGACCATTTTCAGTTCGTCGGAGATCATGAAGCTGTTCATCGCACCTCGCTCCGCGGTTGGTGGTTCCCCCACGCCGGGCGGGCTGCGCCCGGATCGGCCGGCCGGCGGCCCCGGAGAGGGATCGGCCCTGGGCTCCGAACCTAGTCCGCAACGCGCTTGCAGTCAATCGCCGGTCTGTGCCATGGATAGGGCCGCAAGGTCCCGCGAGGCCGCGCCGTGGTCGCGCGGTGGTGCTGCGAGACGGTGCTGCGGAAACGCAGCACCGCTCCCGGCTGCCGGTGAGCCGGCCCGCGCGGCGAACTGCCCGACCCTCCGGCGATCGGCACGCGCCAGGGGATCGCGCCGGGCAATGTCCGCACAGACATGTCCGGAGCGACATGTCCGACGAGAAATGTCCGAGGGGACCTGCCCGGCCAGACCCGAGATGCCCATCGATCAGGGGGTGCGCGCCTGCCCCCGACCCGAATCGACCCCAGCCAGCGAGTGCATTCCCATGAGTTACGAGAAGCCGCTCCCGACGATTACTCCGGCCAACCGGCCCTTCTGGGATTCGGTGAAGGCCCACAAGATGCAGCTCCCCAAGTGCAAGAAGTGCAACAAGTTCCACGCGCCGCCCCGCGAGTTCTGCCCGCACTGCCTGTCGGAGGAGTTCGAGTGGAAGGCGGTGAGCGGGCGCGGCGAGGTATACAGCTTCGCCGTCATGCACCAGTCATACAACAAGGCCTTCGACAAGGACGTGCCCTACAACTACGCCGTGGTGCAGCTCGACGAGGGGCCGCGGCTGGTGAGCAACGTCCTCGGGCCGAACGACCAGATCCGCGTCGGCGAGAAGGTCGAGGTGGTGTACGACGACGTGACGCCGGAGATCACGCTCCATCGCTTCAAGCGCGTCTGAGCCTCGACCCCCCGGCGCCCGACGCCGACCCCTGCATCCGCGCGCGACGCGAGAGCGAGCCCGCGGCCGCCATCCATCGATCGAAAGGGAGGACGCAATGCCGGCACTGCTGTTCGAGAAACGGGGCCACGTGGCCTACCTGACCATGAACCGGCCCGAAGCCATGAACGCCATGAACGCCGAGATGTACACCCAGCTCTCGCAGGCGTGGATCCAGGTGCGCGACGACTACGACATCTGGGTGGCCGTGGTCACGGGCGCGGGCGACAAGGCCTTCTCCTCCGGCGCCGACCTCAAGACCCGCATCCCCAAGCGCGATGGCGGCGATGCCGGGCCGGCGCAGTTCTGGCAGACGCAGGAGGAGAGCATCCTCAACCGCAACCTCGAGGTGTGGAAGCCCGTCATCGCCGCGGTCAACGGCTACTGCCTGGGCGGCGGCATGACGATGCTGCTCGCGACCGATATCCGCGTCGCCTCCGAGAACGCCACCTTCGGGCTGAGCGAGGTCAAGCGCGGCATCCTGCCCGGCAACGGCGGCACCCAGCGCACCATCCGCCAACTGCCCTACCCCATCGCCATGGAGTTCCTGCTGCTGGGCGACCGGGTCTCGGCCCAGGAGGCTTACCGGATCGGGCTCATCAACAAGGTGGTGCCCAGGGCCAAGCTGATGGAGACGGCCGAGGAATACGTGGAGAGGTTCCTGGCCATGCCGCCGCTGGCCGTACGGGCCATCAAGGAGCTGGCCGTGCGCGGCTTCAACCTGAACCTGAGCGATGCCATCCGCCTCGAGCAATCCATCGGCAACAACCTGCGCAACACCGAGGATGCCAAGGAAGGCCCCAAGGCGTTTGCCGAGAAACGCAAAGCCAGCTTCAAGGGGCGCTGAGCCGCGCCGGCCTCCCTCCCCGCAGCTCGGGGGAGGGCCGGGGCGGGGGGCGCGTCGCCCGCCCGCCCGATGCGACCCGGAACGAGCACCAGCGAAACCGCTACACCGCGAGGGGAGGAGTCTCGTCATGATCAACATCGCCGGCAAGTATTGCATCGTGGGCGTCGGCAACACCAAGTATGGCAAGCTGCCCGGCCGCTCGCCCGAAAGCCTGTGCGTCGAAGCCATCCGCAACGCCTGCCTCGATGCGGGCCTCGACAAGAACACGATCGACGCCGTCGTCACCAAGGAGCCGACCTCGGCCCCGAGCCACCTGTTCAGCACCCGCGTGGCCCAGCAGATCGGCGTGATCCCCAAGGTGACCACCACGCTGGACCAGGCCGGCGCGAGCAACATCGGCGGCGTCGCCTACGCCATGATGATGATGGAGCTCGGGCTGTGTACCGTGGCCGCGGTCGCCTTCGGGGACAACCCGATCACCGGCTCCCGCGCCACCTACTCCCGCCCCTCGGGCGAGTGGGCGCCCTACGGGCTGTTCGCGGCCGTCTCGGGCTACGCGCTGACGGCCCAGCGCTACCTGCAACTGTACGACAAGAAGAACAAGGACATGGCGCCCTGGCCGCTCGGCGACCGCAAGTGGGCCGCCATGAACCCCAACGCCTGCTACCAGAAGCCGATGACGCTGGCCGACCACCAGGCATCGCGCTGGGTGGTCGAGCCGCTGCACCTGTTCGACTGCACCTCGATCCAGGACGGCGCGGCCGCGGTGCTCGTCACCTCCGTCGAGCGCGCCCGCGACCTGAAGTCGAAGCCGATCTACGTCCACGGCTACGGCCAGGGCCACATCGCCTGGGACATCCAGACCCGGCCCGAGTACCTCGTCACCGGCGCCAAGTATTCCGGCGAGCAGGCCTTCAAGCAGGCCGGCATCACCGCCAAGGACGTGGACTTCTGCGAGCTGTACGACTGCTTCTCGATCGTCCCGATCCTGACGCTCGAAGACTACGGCTTCTGCAAGAAGGGCGAAGGGTGCGACTTCATCGCCGACAACAAGACCCACCCCGGCGGGGCGCTGCCCTGTAACACCTCGGGCGGCCTGTTGAGCGAGACCGGCATGCCCGGTATGCAGCTCATCGTCGAGGGCGTGCGCCAGGCCCGCGGCGAGTGCGGCCAGCGCCAGATACCGAAGCACCGCATCGGCGTCGTCTCCAACCAGGGCGGGCAGCTCCACACCCACTCGACCCTGGTGCTCTCGACCGAGGCGAAGCTGTAGCGGCGCAGAAGCGGACCGGCGTGCTGTCCGGTCCGCGCTTCTGCGGACGCGCCGCGCATGTTACCCTGGACGCGGACGCGACGGAGACATGGGACATGCGAAAGCGCCGTCGCACTGGAGACAAACGCAAGGGGAGCGGCACGCCTCGCCCTGCTCCCGAGAACGTGGGCCGCGCTGAGCCCGCCGACGATCGCAAGGAGGGCGCCCGTTCCCCAACGGTGCAGGCCCTGTTGGATTCGGGCTTGGTTGGGATGTGGCGCGACCGCACCGACATCGGGGACAGCGTGGAGTTTGCGAGACGATTGCGTGACGAAGCGCAGCGTAGGCGGTAAGCTCAGCTTGCCGCAATGCGCTTAGAAAGATGGCTTCAGCCATTTACAAATGTTCCTGAAGCTTCTTCGCCTCCTGGAGATCGATTCTAGCTCGGTGCCCGTGTTCCTCAAGTAGGGCGAGCAGATTGGAGCCGGTCAGCAATTGAATCGGCTTGCCCTTGGCGAATTCATAGGCATCAGCGCCGTATGTGGAAGTCGTGACCAAGATACCCTTCGTTGCTCCCTCATTGATTACGGTTCCGTAAAGGTCCCTGACCGCTGATACACCTACTGTATTCGTGTAGCGTTTCGCCTGTATTACGATCTTGCCGCCACGGATCGGGTCTGGATCGAATGCTATGGCATCGACGCCCCCATCCCGACTTGCCTGTGTTACTTTTACTTCACCACCGCCTTTCCGAAATACTGCCTCAAAAAGCTCGCGAATTAGGTGCTCAAAGTCCTGCCAATCCATTGCCGCAAGGTTGGTGGCAGCATCGATGCCACTTGCAACTTCTCTTGCTGTCACAAAGCGCCTGTCCTCTCTGCTGATTTCTGCGATTGGCGGGATTGGTGCCAATTCTGCGAGGCGGCTTCCGCTAATTCCTTTCAGTGCTCGAAAGCATGTCTTTGGTTCGACGTTGAATAAATCAATTTCCAGAAACTTCGATTTCTCCGCACTGACAGACAGTATGCACGGAGAAATATGCTTACCTGTTGATTTGTCAGTTGTTTTTATTTTCCCATTATAAACTACCATCTTGATTCCATCAATAACGTCTGCCTCCAAAATTTCGTGGATTGTTCGCAACGCAATTTGGTAAAGGACATTGTCATACAGAGCATTTCGATCTTTATCTGATAAGTTTATGTATCTTAATTCATCTTTTGTTTTTAAATATTTTACCTCTTTCGTTTTTGGAAAGTCTTGTGGAACTGGGAGGAAATAATCAACTACCAAAATCTGAGATTCTTCGTCATAGTCCATGTCGAAATCCATCGAAAAATAGTCTGGATACTGCGATCTGGATAGAACTGCCTTGCAGTAGAAGATGATGGCATCGGGCTTCTTCTTCGAATATCGCTCTTTCATCACCTTCGATTCATTATTGCGTTTTTCCCTGTCCGATGAGAACAGTTCCTTTCGTGCAGCATAGTCTCGCTGCGCATGCTGGTACATTTGCACGGCAGCGGACCACCTCCGCTCAATTTCAGCATTCTTGGAATGCCAGATTTGCATGTCATTCTTGAGTTTATGCTTAGCGTTGTTTTTGCGCGGCTCGTATATAGACGGAAACAACCAGTCAAGTATTCCCAATTTTGGATTGTAGGCAGGATCATTCTCGTTCGGCTTTGGTAGGTCGATCTTGAATTTTGGATCGTCTCGACTGGGAGGTTTGGGCTCGGGTTCTCGAAATGGTCTGGAGTCTATCAAAGCACTCCAGTTAAGGACACTGCTCTTCTCAAGGGAGTCGAACAGCAGTGACTTCAGAACGTCGAGCTGCTCTACTGCTTCCTCCGTTAACTTCTCCGCGCGCTTTGCATTGGCTTCCTTTTCTTTCTCGCGGTTGACGTATTCCTGCTCGCGCGCCCACTGCTCGTCCCAAGCTTCGAGCTGTGCGCGGGCTTTCAGCTCTACGATTTCGCGACTGTCCCCACGGATTTGCCGCACCTTATGCAGTGCTTCGTGCGTGATTGTAGCTTGGTATACGGTTTTGGGGAACAGAGTCATCCCAGCCCCAGGGCGTAGAGTCGAGAGCGTTGACGACTTGTGTTGTTTTTTCTCCCCAATCGCCGGTCTTAGTCAAGTGTGACAAGGACGCGTCTTGAATTGCCGAGCCTGCGATGCTCTGAGGTGTTCTGAAATTGGGTCAAAGGAGCCTGGCCGACAAAGCGCTTCGCGAACCACGAATCAATGACTTAGCTCGATTTCGGGGGTTTGTCGGACAGGGTCAAAGGCCACCAATATCCCCTGGGTCCTCCACGCAGGCGCTCTGGTTCGGCAGACTTATGAACACCGTGGTCCCTCACAACATGGCGGCACCGGCAGACGTCCTTCACGGCTTCCAGTTCCGGTCGTAGAACGTGCCCGCCTTCCATTCCGCCATGACCGCCTTGAATCCTTCGGCCTGAATCCGCTTTCCCCAGGTCTCGCGCGTATTGCTGAAGTGGCCCGCAAGACTCATTTCGAAATTGATCTCCATCATCTCCCTGAAGCCCATCTGGTTGGCGCAGCGGTTGACGGCTCTCTTCTTCATCATCAGGATTTCCAGGGGAACGCGGGCGATCTCCATCGCCATGCGGTCGACGGTGTCTACGAGCAGCGCCTCCGGAACGGATTTCGTGGCCCAGCCGCACTGGTGCGCCTCGATGCCGGTCATCGTTCCGTGCAGGAACGCGAAATCCTTGGT
Organism: Candidatus Lambdaproteobacteria bacterium; assembly: GCA_016204605.1. GTDB lineage: Bacteria > SAR324 > SAR324 > SAR324 > JACQKK01 > JACQKK01. The sequence continues at coordinate 21,283 of JACQKK010000206.1, read as the reverse complement.
CTTCCTGAGTCCCACCAGGGGAAGCCACGCGCCCCAGATCAGCCCCTGCACCATCCCCGGAGCGGCTTCCACCGGGCCGATCTTCGCGTTATCGGCCACCACCACGATGTCCGCCAGCGACGCCAGGATGCTCCCGGCGGCAATACACGCTCCGTGCACCTGGGCGATCACGGGCTTCGGGATTTCCCACACGCGCATGTAGGCGCGCAGACGCCTGTCGAAATCGATGCGATGCCGCTCCGTGGCATGCCCCGTTTCTCTTGCGCCGGGCTCGAAGTGTTCCCTGCTGTAGTCATGGCCGGCGCAAAAGCCCTTCCCCGCCCCCTTGAGCACGACCACACGGATCTCGTTGTCGTCTTCGGCCGCGAGCATGGCGGACTCGAACTCCCGCGTCAGCTCCTCGTTGAGCGCGTTCATCTTTTGGGGGCGATTCAGCGTCAGGGTCGCCCGGTGTCCCATTCTCTCGTAGATGAGGTGTCGGTAGTCCATGGTGCGGTCGCACTCCTGTTCAGGGGGACTGCTGTACGTGGCGGAAGCAGTCTGTGGCTGCGCCCCGTGGCGGCGCCGAGCAATCGGCTGCCGGCCGGTCGACAGTCGGGGGCCAGGGGGGGAGCTTACCCGCATGCGCGATGGCGGGCGAGACGAGGGCGGATCTGGACGCGGCGGCTCGACCATCGTCCCGACCTCTATGACAGATCGATGCGCGATGTGGTAGTTTGCCGAGCACGGCGCGAACGGGTTTCAGCGGGCCACGGCTGTGTTGATCGCTCCAGGTACGATTCGCCGGGCAGCCTTGGTTTCACACCCGCTGGCCTGGGAACACCCGGCTCGCTCCTCACCACCGGGACGGCTGGGTGCCTGCCCTCAACGCCACAGCGGTGACCACCCATGCCCGCCCCCATCCACACCAGCCGCATCCGGATCGTGCCGGAGCCCGAGAAGGTGAAGCGGGCGTACATCGAGCCGTTCACCGAGCCCGTGTTCTACGGCGTGCACTCGGGCATCGCCGCCTTTTACGGCGTCACGCCCAAGGTGCAGTACCCCGCCACGCTGGACCACATCGTCGGGGGCGTGGGCGGGTGACTGGTGGGCACCCTGGCCGGCGCGCTGGCAGCGCGCGGAGTGGATGCGTTCGCGGGCGGGCTCGAGGCCCACGTCGAAGGCGATATCGAGCAGGCGGAGCGCACGATCCGCATCACGACGATCCGCGTGCGCTACACGGGCCGCTTCCCGGCGGCCCAGCGCGAGGAGATCGAGCGGGCGGTGCGCCTGCACCCGCTGGCCTGCCCGGCCCACGAGAGCGTCAAGGCCGCCATCCGCATCGAGATCGGCGCCGACTTCGCCTGGAGTTGAGGGAGCACCGCGCCATGACCGGCGGAGAGGAGATGCCCTCCGCATACCTTCCGGTGCCCGATCAGGGGCTCGCTCCGATTGGTGTTGATTGATGGCTCGCGTGTGCCGCTGTGGCTCATCCGCGGGTCGCGCGTCGCACAAGGGTGGCGTGGGCTTTTCGACGTGCGCGTCCCCACCCCTGCCCCTCCCCACCAGGTGGGGAGGGGTGCCGCGCAAGCGGCGGGGTGGGGATGCCGGGCCACGACCCACGCATTCCGCGGTTGAGCGGGGCCGTGACACGCTCCGACATGCTCCTCGGGCGGCTGCCCACAGCACGATGGGGCCGTCGTCGCCGGTAAGCGGCGCGACGATGCGGCCGATCTTGCGTTTGCCCTGTACCCCGGGCCGCCGGCGCGGTTGACGGCCGGCGGAGCGTCCCATAGAGTGAGTGCGCCAGCGCCCCGCGCCCAAGCCACCCCACCCGAGTCGGCTGGAAGCCATGGCCGGTCGCACCGCCCGGTTCTGCCCCCGACTGCTGCTGGCGCTGGCGCTCGCTTCCCTGTCGCTCGCTGGGGCGCGGGGCGCCCGCGCGCAGGAGCGCGGCCAGGCGTTCGCCCCCGGCTTCGGGCTGCTGGCCGGCGAGGGTACGGGCGAGCTGGGCGGAGCGGGACGCCGCTTCGGCTTCAGCTCCCGGCGGCTGCGCGAGCACGACCGCATCGGCTCGCTGGCCCTGGTCGCCGAGGAGTGGCGCGACGCCGTCGCGGGCGCTGCGCTCAGCGGGGGGACGCGCGTGGGCGCGGTGCGGGTGGAATCGGTGTACGCCGAGATCAAGCGCTATCTTCCGGTGGCGGGTGGATTCCACTACTACTGGGGCCTGCGCGGCGGGGTCACGCGGCTGCGGGCCGAGATCGCCTCCGGCGCCGGCGCTCCGGCCCGCACCATCGAGCGCGACTCGGTCGCGCCGCTGGCGCTGCTCGCGCTGCCCCTGGCGCTGGAGCAGCCGGGGTTCCTGCTGCTGGCGCTGGTCGATGGGGCCTCGGCCGGGGTGACGTTCGACCTTGTGGCGGACCGCATCTGGCTCGATTTCCAGGTGGGCGCGCAGGTGCTGCCGCGCTATCGGGATCGCGACGTGGCCTTCGAGGAGCTGTTCCTGCTCACCCGCGCCGTGCAGCTCGTGGTGACGTTCTGAGGGGCAGGGAACGCGCGCACACCGGGCGCGACAACGCCGGCGCCCCCCGGCACCCGTGCGCACAGCGGTGTGCGCGCCACGGGCAGCGTCACCCCACGGGTATCGCGCATCGGCGTGCGGACGCAGCGGCGGAGTCCCACCGGCGCGACTACAGCGGATCGCCTATGAGCCGCCTGAGTGACATGGGTCTGTTCTACCGCTCCCTGGACGAGCTGAGCCAGAAGCTCGGCGGGCCGCGCCGGCTGGCCGACGTGGACGGCCCAGCGACCTTCCCGGAGCGGGGCTGCTACTTCTACTTCGAGCCCGGCGAGCAGCGTACCCATTCGGGCGGCGGTCCGCGCGTGGTGCGCGTCGGCACCCACGCGGTCACCGCCGCTTCCCGCACCACGCTGTGGAACCGGCTGAGCCAGCACAAAGGTTCGACGCGCACCGGCGGCGGCAACCACCGCAGCTCCATCTTCCGCCTGCTGATCGGCGAAGCCCTGTTGGCCCAGCGGGGCGAGACCAGCCTGGCAAGCTGGGGACACGGCGGCAGCGCGCCCCCGTCCGTGCACGAGCGCGAGTTCGAGACCGAGCGGGTGGTGAGCCTGCGCATCGGCCGCATGCCGTTCCTGTGGCTGGCCGTCAACGACGCCCCCGGGCCGGAGAGTCGCCGCGCCTTCATCGAGCGCAACGCCATCGGGCTGCTGAGCAACTATGGCGCGAGCCGCGAGGCTGTGATCGACCCGCCCTCGGCCGATTGGCTGGGCCGGCACTCGCGCCGGGATCGCGTGCGCGAGTCCGGGCTCTGGAACCAGCACCACGTCGATGCAGGCTACGACGGCGGGTTTCTCTCCCTGTTCCGCCAGCTCGTGACCGACATGCGGGTGGGGTAGCCGCTCATCCATGGAAACCCGCGGCAGGTCGCTGCCGCCGTCACCGCCCCTGACCTTTCGAGGAGACTCCAGGAATGCCCGACTACAAGGTGAAGGACATCGGCCTGGCCGAATGGGGCCGCCGCGAGGTGGCGGTCGCCGAGGCGGAGATGCCTGGGCTGATGGCCCTCCGCAGGCTCCATGGCGCGGCCAAGCCGCTCAAGGGCGCGCGCATCGCGGGCTGCCTGCACATGACCAAGCAGACGGCCGTGCTGATCGAGACCCTGCAGCACCTCGGCGCCCAGGTGCGCTGGAGCTCTTGCAACATCTTCTCGACCCAGGACCACGCGGCCGCGGCCGTGGCGGCGGCGGGCACGCCCGTGTTCGCCTGGAAGGGGGAGACGGAGGCGGAGTACTGGGAGTGCGTCGATCGGACGCTCGCCTGGCCCGACGGCAAGGGGCCGAACATGCTGCTCGACGACGGCGGCGACGTGACGCTGGTCGTCCACCAGAAGCGCACCGACCTGCTGCCGGCCATGCGCGGGCTCTCCGAGGAGACGACCACGGGGGTGCACCGGCTCTACCAGATGGTCGAGCGCGGCGAGCTCAAGGTGCCCGCCTTCAACGTCAACGACTCCGTCACCAAGAGCAAGTTCGACAACCTCTACGGCATCCGCGAGTCGCTGATCGACGGCATCAAGCGCGCCACCGACGTGATGATCGCCGGCAAAGTCTGCGTGGTGGCCGGCTATGGCGACGTGGGCAAGGGCTGCGCCCAGGCCTTCCGCGGGATGGGCGCGCGGGTGATCGTGACGGAGATCGACCCGATCTGCGCGCTCCAGGCGGCCATGGAGGGCTACCAGGTGCTGACCATGGACGAGGCCGTGCGGCTGGGGGATATCTTCGTCACCGCCACCGGCTGCATCAGCGTGGTCACCCGCGCCCACCTGGACCGGATGAAGGACGGCGCGATCGCCTGCAACATCGGCCACTTCGACTCGGAGATCGAGGTGGGCTCGCTCTACCACGACGAGACGCTGAAGCGGGTCGCAATCAAGCCGCAGGTGGATCAGTTCGTCTGGCCCAGCGGCAAGCGGCTGCTGGTGCTGGCGGAAGGCCGGCTGGTCAACCTGGGCTGCGCCAATGGCCACCCGTCCTTCGTCATGTCCACCAGCTTCACCAACCAGGTGCTCGCCCAGATCGAGCTCTGGACCCACCCGGGCAAGTACGAGCACAAGGTCTACGTGCTGCCCAAGACCCTCGACGAGATGGTGGCCCGCCTCCACCTGGAGAAGCTCGGCGTCAAGCTCGATGCCCTGAGCCCCGCCCAGGCCGAGTACCTCGGCGTCTCCCCCCAAGGCCCCTACAAGCCCGAGTACTATCGGTATTGACGGCGAGATTGCGGCGTGTTAACCGGAGCCTTAATTATGGAACGTGGCAATGTCGGGTTTCCGCCTCCATTCCCCTAGAGGGCCGAATGGCCGAAACTAAGTTCGAGGCATTCGAAAAAGCTGTTGCGAAGGCGTTCAAAGATGATGGGTACGACGTGATTCCTTTGGCAACTAACAATCCATACTACGACTTGGAGGTGAGAAAATCGGGAAGAAAGTTCGCCGTGCAAGCAAAGCACTGGAAGGTAAGAATTAATCAACGCGAAGTGGAAAAATTCTCGCTATTCTTGACGAAGACAGCGCAAGGTAGAGCATTCAACTCTGGGAAATTCGTAACAAACGTTGGGTATTTTGACCCTGTATTTGATTTGTTAACGAGCAATCCTAGTTATCATGTCGAACTGCTCGTCTTGAAAAGCGGAAAGCTACTTTCAGCGACCAATTCTCCGCAAGAAGATAGCGAAATACCTGAGTCGCTCAAGATAGGAGTATTTACGGCGAAAGGAGGTGTTGGAAAAACAACAGTTTGCATACATTTAGCAGGGGCATTCGCGCTAAAAGGGCGTGAAGTGCTTGTTGTCGACCTTGACCCGCAAAGGAATCTCTATAATCTGCTGGCGGAAAAGGGGTTACTTGTAAGAAAGACCGCTCACGAGCCTGGGATGGTAATTACTGTCATCGCGGGTGAGGATTGGTCTCCACAGGATTTTCCTCAAAAGGTGGTCATGTTTGACTGCCCACCTGTACTCGACAAAAGAGCACACGAAGTCATCAAGAGCTTAGATTACTGTATTATACCAATAAATTTGTCGCCTCTGAGTCTCAGCAAAAATGGTGAGGTTGTCTTAAGAACAATTAACGAAATCCGCCAATTTAATGAGAATGCGTTTGTATTTGTTGTGATTAACAACTACATGGCTCATCGAAATAGAGCTGAGAAATCTATCTTGCAAGAATACAGAAATCTATTCGCTATCAACCAAGATGATATGAGATTCCATATGGTCGACATTGACCAAGCGTGCATCAGATTCAGCCGAAACTTGTACTATTGGGGTCATGAAATCTATACAAACATCAACAGGACTGTAGACCTAGCTTTTTTGCCCCACGCGGATAGAAGCAATCCGCAGTATGACTTCCTGGCTCTAGCCGACTACCTAATTGCCTACACGAAAGAGTTCCACGAGCGCCGACGGATATGATCGGCGCCGGGTGATCGCCGGCACGATCCCGCCGGTCGACCCGCCCGCGTGACGCGCCCCCGCCCTGGCGCGGCATCGACCGCCGTGGCGTCGGGGCGGGTTCCCTGTGGACCCGCGCATCGGCAACCGGCAGCAGCCCGCCCCCGGCCTGCCGCCCCCTTCCCCCGCCCGCGCCCCGCGATACGGACCCGTCGAGCAGGTCCAGCCCCCGCCGCCGGGAGGAAGCGGGCAGGGCCGCATCACGGCCGGTTTTCGGCGGGAATAACCGGCCCCTCGGCGTGTTGACCACCCAGAGCGCCCACAACAGCACGGCGTGATCCGTCCGGCCCTCGACGATTCCCAAGCGGAGGAGGGAGGCATGCCCATACGCCACCGTCATGGCTTCACCCGCACCTGGCCCTGCATCGGGTGCCTGCTTCTGCTCGCAGCCTTGGCCGGCTGCAGCGGTGAGGGAAGCAGCGGCGCTTCCAGCACGACCGATAGCGGTCCGTACACCCTGAACTTCGCCGCGACCGACGGTACTTTTTCGCCCCACAACGGCCAGTTGCTGAGCGTGGCCGTAATGCCCTCCACGGGCGGCGCCGCCGTGGCGCGCGACGTCGTGGTCGTGGCCAGCGGCAACTTCACGTTCACGTTCACGGATGTCCTGCAGGCGGGCACGGACTACACTGTGGACTACTACGCCGATCACAACGGGGGTGCGCCAAACGGCGTGTGCGATACCCCTGCAGGGCTAAGCGATCACGGCTGGCGGGAAACGCTGTCGGTGGCTGCCCCAGCCACCGGCGGCGACATGGACACCGGGTATGGGTACCTGCATGCGCCGCAGCAGGCATTGACCACCGCCGACGCCGACACGACGGTGACCGTCACACATTCCACCGCGACTTTCTTTTCAAGCGTGTGCGCGAGCTTCCCCACGCGAACGCTGGATTTCTCGGGGACGGGATTTCCCCATTCCGCCATCCAGGTTAACGTAGTGCGTCAGCCCGACGGGCTCAAGGTCGTGCCCAATCAGCAAGTGACGATCACCGCCGGCTCCTTCACCGTCGCGTTCACGGGCATGCTCCAGGAAGGATTGAGCTACAACGTAGACTATTACGCTGACGTGGACAGCAGCGGGACGTGTACGACCACCGATCACGTGTGGCGCCGGTCGATCACCGCCGCCAGCACGGACACCACGCTCCCCGTCGCCCACGCCGAAGCCTTCAACACGGCCGCGTGCAGCAGCTTCTGACGCCGCCGCCCCGCGCTGCGCCGTGGCGTGTTGCGGCGGGGCTGCTCGCGGTGCTGGCGCTGGCCTTGGGCGCGGCCCCGGCCCAGGCGGTCACGTTCACGGAGCAGATCGAGCGGCTGCAGGCGGTGTACGCGGCGCTGCTCGATTACCGCGCGGGCGCGCCGCCGCGCCCGAGCCCCGGCGGCGAGATCGGCCTGGAGCTGCTGCCGGTGCCGCCGATCGACAACCGGGTCGGCAGCAAGGACGAGCCCGTCCATCCGCCGCCGGCCATCGCGCGGCTGCGGCTGGGCTGGAGCGCTGCCGCCGGCCTGAGGATCGGAGCCGTCTGGCTGCCGCCCGTGAAGGTGATGGGCTACCGGGCGAACGTCGCGGGCGTGGAGGGCGGCTGGGGGCTCTCCCACGGCGCCGCCGCGGGGGCGCTGAGGGTGTTCTATCTGGCGGGCAGCGTCGCGGGGCCGATCTCCGATCCCGACACCACGGACACGTTCACGCTCGCCAACCGGGGCGCCGATCTGCGGCTGGGGTGGGCCCGGGCGGCGTGGGTGCTCTACGGCGGCGCAGGCGCCGGGCGCAGCGAGACGCGCCTCGCGATCGCCTCCGACGGATCGGAGTCGGCGTTCGGGCGGGCCTACCGCTATGCCTTCCTCGGACTCAGCCGCACCGCGGGCGCGTGGCGGTTCACGCTGGAGCAGCACGCCACCGAGTCCATCCTGCGCCACGTCGTACTGACCGTGTCCCATGGCTTCTGAAGCTCGCAGGCGCGCCCTGCGCAAGACGCGGTCGCGGTGGGCGCCGGCCCTGGCGGCGGCGCTGCTGACGATGCTCGGCGGCTGTCTGGAGGCCGATACCCGCGGCGACGAGCCGCCCGACGAGGTGCACTTCGCGGGCACGCCCAGCTGGCAGAACGGCGTGGCGGCGCTGATGGCGCTCAAGTGCGCCGTATGCCATCGCGTGCCGCGCCCCGCCATCAGTCCGCGCACCGTCACGGTCGACCTGGACCTGACGCTGCCTGCGGCGACGGGCGCCCTGCGCGGCGCGGAGGAGACCGCGCCGTTCCTGCGGGCCGGCATCCTCGACCAGGACGTCGCCGGCATCCCGCGCATGCCCCTGCCCTACGCCACGCCGACCACGCCGGCGGAGCGCGCCGCGCTCGAAACCTGGGCTGCCGGCGTGCTGGCTGCGGCGTCCGCCGCCGACCGGCTGTACGCGGTCAACTGCCAGGAATGCCACGGTCTCGGCGGCACCGGAAGGATCGGGCCCGATATCCGGGGCGTGTCCGCGCCCAACATCGGGCTCGCCATCGCCAACGTCCCGCAGATGGCGGCCCGGCCCTGGCTCGCCGCGACCACACCCGCGGAGCGGCAGGCCATCTCCGATTTCCTCCAGCAGCCGCCCTGAGGCGGGCCGGCCCCGCGCGGTGCCGCTCGACGCCCCACCGGGGCCGCGCCGGCACATGACTTTCATCATGCCCGCGGTAACCCTTCGGCGCGAAAATGGCAGTGGCGGTGCGTCGGCGATCTGGGGTACGGATGGTCCCGGATCGTGGGCGCCACGCCGCCATTGACGCGTGCGGGCGCGGTGCTGTCGCGCGCGGGCGCGATGGATGGCCCGGCCGGATCGGCAAGGGGACAGGTCATGGAAATGGAAGCGCAGGCGGAGAAGGGCGAGCGCTCGCTCTCGCGCGGGGTGGTGGCGGTCGTGGCGGTGATCCTGGCGATGGTGCTGGTGCTGCTGGGCGTGATGCTGGCCTACAGCATGTATCAGCACGATATCCGCACGGCCGAGCAGACGGCCGAACGCACCTCGCGCCTGCTGACGACCTCGATTCTTTCGACCATGATCCGCACGGGCAACCGGGATCATGTGCGGGCGTTGATGCGGGAGCTCAAGGTCAAGCAGGACTTCGGCTTCCGCATCTACCGCAGCAAGTACGTCGAAGAGCAGTACGGCATCGTCGAGGACGAGCGGCCGGGCGATACCGCCACCCGCCACGTGTTCGAGACCCAACGGCCGTACCAGGAGTACCCGAACGACACCACGCTGCGCCACTTCACCCCGCTCATCACCGACGAGCGGTGTGCCCAGTGCCACCAGGATCTGGCGGGCAAGCCCATCCAGCCCGGCATCATGCTGGGGGCCTACGAGATCATCTTCGACCTTTCCCGCGTCAAGGCGGCCTCGCTCCGCCTGATCGTCGAGGTGCTGCTGCTGGTCGCCGGATCGTTGCTGGTGTTCGGGGTGCTGCTGTACCGCGTGATCTCCTCGAACATCCTCGATCCGATCGAGCAACTCGTGTACGTGGTCGAAGGGTGGGCGCGGGGGGATTTCAGCCGCACGGTGCCGACGACCAACTCCCGCGACCTCCGCCGGCTGTCGAACGCCGTGCGCCGACACATGGAACTGCACCAGCCGGCCCCGTAGCGCCGGGGCTCCGGAACACGGCGGGCCGTTCGTCGTTCCTGCAAGGACGAGGGGCGTGCGGAGACGGTGCGCCCCTCCCGCGGCCAGCGCGTGCGCAGTCCGCCGTGGGGCCCCAAAACATGACAAATATCAGGTTCCGGCGGCGCCCCTGCGGCCTATAATGGACAAGGGGCTCGATCCCGGTTCCTTTGGCCCCTCACGGGGACGACCTTACTTTTTTGACTACGGCGTTGTCGAAACACTGCGGAGAGCAAGGACATCGGAAGGGCCCAGACACTCGGGGGTCGCAGAGGCGGCGGGGGTAAACAACCGGTGTTGCCGAATCACTCCGGAAGGAAAGGAGCTTTCATGGTGTCGAACTCAGTGATCAAGGGGGCGGCCTGTCTTGCCGTCGGCGTGCTGTTGGCGGCCACGGCATCGGCGCAGTCCCTGCAGGAAGTGATGAAGGCCCGCAAGCTGACCGATCGGGACATCCTGGCGGCGGCCAAGACGTATACGCCTACCGGCAAGCACGACGAGTTCGTCGTGTTCTCCTCGGGCGGCCAGTCCGGGCAGGTCATCGTGTATGGCGTGCCTTCGATGCGCATCATCAAGTACATCGGGGTGTTCACGCCGGAGCCCTGGCAGGGCTACGGCATGGGCGATGACGAGTCCAAGGCCGTGCTGGCCGGCGGGAGAGTCGGCGGGCGCAAGATCGACTGGGGCGATTCGCACCACCCGGCCCTCTCCGAAACCAACGGCGACTACGACGGCCAGTTCCTCTTCATCAACGACAAGGCCAATCCGCGCATCGCCGTCATCGATCTGAAGACCTTCCAGACGGTGCAGATCGTCGCCAACCCGATCCTCAAGGCGGACCACGGCGGGGCGTTCGTCACCACCAACACCGAGTGGGTGCTCGAAGCCGCGACCTATGCGGCGCCGCTGGACGGGAAGTTTTATCCGCTCGATCAGTACGATGCCAAGTACCGGGGCGCGATCACGTTCTGGAAGTTCGACCGGGCGAAGGGGCGGATCGATCCGGCCAGGTCGTTCTCCCTCGAGCTGCCTCCGTACTGGCAGGACCTGGTCGATGCGGGCAAGCTCGACAGCGAGGGCTGGGTGTTCATCAACTCCTTCAACTCCGAGCGCTATCGCGGCGGGTACGGCAAGGGCAACCACGGCACCTTCCAGGACCAGTTGCCGTTCGAGGCCGGGGTCTCGCAACGGGACACCGACTATCTGCACGTCATCAACCGCAAGGCGGTCGAGGCGCTGTACAGCCAGGGCAAGTACACGAAGATCAACAACCACCCGGTGATCTCGATCGCCGAACTGGTGGCGGCCAATGCGCTGTTCCTGGTCCCGGAACCGAAGAGCCCCCACGGGGCGGACGTCACCCCGGACGGCAAGTACATCACCGTCTCCGGGAAATTGGACACCCACACCAGCGTGTACGACTTCGCCAAGATCAAGGCGCTGATCGACAGGAAAGACTTCGCCGGCAAGGACCCCTACGGCATTCCCATCCTCGACATGAAGAAGGCGCTGCACGGCCAGGTGGAGCTGGGGCTGGGGCCGCTGCACACCCAGTACGATTCCGCCAAGGGCATCGCCTACACCTCGCTGTTCGTGGATTCCGCCGTCGCGCGCTGGGACTACATCAACCTCAAGCTGATCGAGAAGATCCCGGTGCACTACAACATCGGCCACCTGATGACCGCCGAGGGCGATACGGTGAGCCCCAAGGGCCGCTACCTGGTCGCGCTGAACAAGATGGCGCTGGACCGCTTCACGCCGGTGGGACCGCTGCACCCGCAGAACCACCAGTTGATCGACATCACGGCGGGTCGCCCGATGCAGGTGATCTACGACATGCCGCTGCCCTTGGGCGAGCCGCACTACGCGGTGATGATCAAGGCCGACAAGCTGAAGCCGATCTTCCGCTTCACCCGCAGCGACTTCAAGGACAACACGGCCCCCGGCACCGCCCGGGTCGAGCGCAAGGGCAAAGTGGTGACCATCCACATGACCGCCATCCGCAGCCACTACGACCCGGAGATCATCGAGGTCAAGGCCGGCGACGACATCGTCTGGCACATCACCAATCTGGAGCGCGCCCAAGACGAGGTGCACGGCTTCACCGTGGACACGTACAACGTCAACGCCAGCCTGGAGCCGGGCAAGACCAGCACCTTCCGTTTCAAGGCGGACCGGGCCGGCGTGTTCCCGTTCTACTGCACCGAGTTCTGCTCGGCACTGCATCTCGAGATGATGGGCTACCTGCTCGTCAAACCATGAGGAGGGGTACGTCATGAAACCATCAGCGACGTTCGGGCGACGGATGCGGATCGTGGCCTGGTGCGCGGGCCTGATGCTGGTCGGATTCGCGGCACAGGCGGGCGACAAGGAAAACTACGCGGCCAAGGTCAAGGAGAACGATGCCACCATCGGCGTGATCGCGGGCGTCATCAACTACGTCTGCCCCAAGATCGCGCCCAAGGGCTCTGCCATGTGCACCACCGACGACGCGGTCGGCAAGGCCGTGGCGCTCGCAACGCACATCGAGGAGGGCAAGCCTGTGCAGAATCAGCGGGCGGCGGACCAGTTCGCCGACGCCGTGGAGCAGTTCAAGCAGCACATTCCGCTGCGCCAGAAGGCCGCGCAGTATGCGAAGAACGGCGATTTCAGGAATGCGTTCGGCTACGAGGAGTTCGCCTTCCAATACCTGGTGAAGACCGCGACCCAAGGCATCAACGCCAAGAAGATGGTCGATGGCGAATAGCCGCGGAACTCCATTGCATCGCAGGGGATGCCCCCCGCCCCGGCCTGAGCGCCGGGGCAGGGGGCGGGGAACGGGGGGCGGGGCACTGGCCTGCGCGCCAGCGGGGTGGCCTCAACCACCCGGGCCGTGTCGGAGTGGCGGGTTTCGCCCCCGCGGTGCACCCACGCGAGGACACTGACGATGGAACACACGAACCCCGCCGCCCCGCGGGCCGCCAATGCGCGCCTGCGGCTGAGCCGAATCCTGGCTGCGACCGCGGCGGTGCTGCTGCTGGTCTCGTATCTGCTGGGCCCGCTGTTTCGATACAAGGGCGCCGCTGGCCACGAGACCGAAATCAACAATTCCTTCGAGCCTTTCGCCCTGTTCGAGCTGGGCAAGGACGAACAGGGGCGCCTGAAGGAGCCCACGCTGCTCACCTTCCTGAGCGGATACCACTCCGTACCGGTGTGGCGGGTGAACCTGGAGGCGCCGCAGTACCCGAAATCCGTCTTCCCCGACGGCATCCCCGTGTTCTTCAACCTCACCTGGTTCACGGGCGAGGTGCAGGAGATGAACACCATCAACCACTACGTCGGGATGCGCCCGATGGAGGTGGGCGCGAAGATCGAGCGCCGCATCGTGCCGCTGGTCTATGTGCTGTTCTTCGTCTGCCTGGCCGTGTTCTGGGTCTACCGGGGCCCGCTGTGGTGGGTGTTCGGGCTCGTGCCGGCGCTGATGCCGGTCTATTTCCTGGCCGTGTTCTCCTACTGGCTGTACTGGTTCGGCCACAACCTGCAGGGCGGCGCGTTCACGCTCAAGCCCTTCATGCCGACCGTGCTGGGAGACGGCAAGGTGGCGCAGTTCACCACCCATTCCTATCCGCATCTCGGCTTCTACGTGCTGGCCGCGGTGTTCCTGGTGCTGATCCTGGCGATCCTGGTCAAGCGGCGCGGCCTGCAGGAAGCGGCTGCGGCCGCCCCATCGCCCGCCCAGGCCGCCTGAGGGCAGGGCACTGGTGGGGAGCGCACTGGTGGGGAGCGCGATGGTGGGGAGCGCAATGTTGGGGAGCGATCGCGCGGCCCCGGGGTCGAAACGAACTTCGGCGGTCACCGGCGACGATGCGATGGGCAGGTGCCCCTTGCGGGCAAAACACCACTGGAGGAGCGCAAACGCATGAACGGACCATCATGGAGCACATGGCTGGTGGGTGGTATTCTTTCGGGTGCCTTCGCCTGGGGCTTGGCGACGACGCCGGCCTTCGGGCAGGCGAAGCCCACCGGGGCCGATCTGTTCCTGACCAGGACCTGCATCGCCTGCCACGGCAAGGATGCCAAGACGCCGCTGCTGCCCGAGTACCCGAAGTTGGCCGGGCAGAACAAGGCCTACCTGCTCCGGCAAATGAAGGACATCAAGAGCGGCGCCCGCGCCAACGGCAACTCCGACGCCATGCGAGGCGTGATGCCGCTCGTGAACGAGCAGGAGATGGAACTCATCGCGGAATACCTTTCCACCCTGAAATAGGGCCAACCGCAACACCCTGCACCTGAAACTCTGCTCCTGAGGATCACATGGCACTCGGAATTCGATGGACCGCCCCGCTGGCGGCACTGGCGCTCATCGGTGCGCTGGCGGTGGGATCGGCACGCGCGCAGAGCGCGTTCGATCCGAACGTGAAGTGGGGCTCGAAAGTGAAGGAGGCCCTGGATGCGCTCCAGTTGCAGGGCGACGCGAAGCGGGGCGAAGACGTCTTCGGCATCTGCGCCGCATGCCACATGCCCACGGCCTGGGGCGACCCTGCGGGCACCTTCCCGCAGCTCGCGGGCCAGCATCCCACGGTCATCATCAAGCAGATCGCCGATATCCGCGCCCGCAACCGCAAGAACCCGACCATGCTGCCCTTCGCGATGCAGATCGAGGGCTCGCAGGACCTGGCCGACGTCTCCGCTTACATCCTCACGCTGCCGATGAACCCGAACAACCCCAAGGGGGCGGGCACCGACCTGCCCTACGGCGAGCGCCTGTTCAAGGAGAACTGCGTGCGCTGCCACGGCGAGATGGGCCAGGGCAACGAGAAGGACTCCTTCCCGCTGATCGGCGGGCAGACGTACAATTACATCGTGCGCCAGTTGAAGGAGATCCGGGACGGCCTGCGCCTGAATGCCAATCCCGACATGGTCAAGCAGGTGAACGCGTTCTCGGACCGCGACTTCCTGGCCGTGGCCGACTACGTTTCCCGGCTGCGCACGCCGAACCACCTGAAGAACCTGGCGAAACTGAAGAAGTAGCACAGCAGCGTGGCTTGATGACCGGTATCCGGCTCGCCGCCGGACGCCGCGTTCCGCAACGCCCCCGATGGAACTCCCCAGTTTCGCCCACGAATCCAGCGACGATGCGCCCTCAAATCTGTCGAAATTTGCTGGGATTGGCCGCGGCGGCGCTGGCGTGGACCGGCGCCGCCTTTGGTGTTCCGCTTCAGCCGCTGGTGGATCGCACCCCGGCTGGGGGCACCCTCGTGCTGGCGCCGGGGCGCTACGAGGGGCCGGTGCGCATCACGCGCCCGATCGCCATCGACGGCTCGGGTCGGGCCGCCCTCGTCGGCAACGGCGGGCGCGGCACCGTGTTCACGGTCGAGGCCGATGGCGTCACGCTGCGCGACCTGACCATCGCCGAATCGGGGGCCAGCCACGACCAGGTGGATGCGGGCATCCTGCTGCTCTCCTCCCGCAACCGCATCGTGGGCAACCTCATCCGCGACACGCTGTTCGGGATCGATCTCAAGGCGTCCCACGAGAACCTGATCGAGGGGAACCGCATCTCCTCGAAGCCGTTCGAGCTGGGCCTGCGCGGGGATGCGATCCGGGTCTGGGCCAGCCACCGCAACCGCATCCGCGGCAACCTGATCCACGATTCCCGGGACCTGGTGGTCTGGTACTCCAACGACAATCTGATCGAGGACAACCTGGGCCGCAACAACCGCTACTCCGTGCACTTCATGTACGGCATCGACAACGACGTGCGGAGCAACGAGTTCCGTCACAACAGCGTGGGCATCTCGCTGATGTACAGCCGCAACACGCGCGTGACGGGCAACCGCATCATCAATTCGCTGGGAGCCGCCGGCACGGGGATCGGGCTCAAGCAGGCGAGCGCCATCACCGTCTCGGGCAACCGCATCGTCTACTGCGCCATCGGCATCCACGTGGATCAATCGCCCATGGCCGACGAGGGCGGCAACCGGATCGAAGGGAACGAGATCGCCTACAACATGGAAGGGATCGTGTTCCACAGCGAGCTCGAGGGCAACCTGCTGCGCGGCAACCGGTTCCTGGACAACCTGCGCTCCGTCATCGTCGCCGGCAACGGCACGGCGCTGGGCAGTCGCTGGGAGGGCAACTACTGGAGCGACTACGTGGGGTTCGACCGCGACCGTGACGGCATCGGCGATTCCCCCTACCGGCGGCGCCTGTTTCTCGACCAGTTGTGGACGGCGTATCCGGCGGTGAAGTTCTTCTATGGCTCGCCGGTGCTGACTTTCCTCGACTACCTGGCGCGGCTGGCCCCGTTCTCGGAGCCCCGGCTGATCCTGGAAGACCGGAGGCCGTTATTCCGCTACACGCCCATCGCCGCGACCGGCGGCGCCACGCCGGCAGCGCGCTGAGCGAAGACCGGGCGGAGAGACTCGCCATGACGACCCCGATCTGGAGCCGGCTGATCAGCCGCCGCAAGTTCCTCAAGCTCTCGAACCTGGCCGTGCTCGGCGTGGGACTGCTGGCGGGATGGTCCGCCGCGCCGTTCCTGCGCCCGCGGAACGCGCGTCTGCGGCCGCCCGGCGCGCTGGAGGAAGACCGCTTCCTGGCGACCTGCATCAAGTGCGGCCAGTGCCTGCAGGTCTGCCCGCCGCAGGTGGTGCTGCTCTCGGACCTCGACGAGGGCTTCGGCGTGGGGACGCCCTACATCGTGCCGCGCGCGGGGGGCTGCATCCTCTGCGCCGGGCTGCCCTGCGTGCTGGCGTGCCCCACCGGCGCCCTGGAGCACACGCTCACCGAGGGCAAGGACGCCCGGATGGGCCTCGCGGTGCTCTCGCTGCCGGAGACCTGCCTGGCCATGCTCGGCCAGGATTGCCGCATCTGCCTCGACCAGTGCCCGATCAAGGATCAGCGCCCGATCGTGTTCCGCCGCCATGCCCCGCCCGATGGCCCCGTCTATCACGAGCCGGTGGTGCAGAGCACCTGCGTCGGCTGCGGCAAGTGCGAGGAGGTGTGCCCCACCAAACCGTCCTCGATCACCATCACCCCCAGGCTCCGCTGGCCGGGAGTGGCGGCATGAGGGGCCCCGGCCAGCGCAAGGAGACGATCCGCAACGACGAGATCGCGGTGCACCGGCTGCGCAACACCCGCTGGGCCGTGCTGATCGCCATCAACGCGCTGTTCTTCCTCTCCTACTACCTGGACATCCAGATCCTGGAGGGGACGCTGAGCGGCTCGCGGCTGCTGGGCTTCCACCTCGCCGACCCCTACGCGACGGGACAGATCGTGCTGGCGACGCGCAATCTGCCGGTGAACCTGCTGATCGGCGTGGCCACCATCCTCGGGGCGTACCTGGTGCTGGGGGGGCGCACCTTCTGCTCCTGGGTCTGCCCCTACCATCTGCTGGCGGAATGGTGCGAAAGTCTCAACAAGGTGCTGGTGAAGCGGGGGATCGCCAGGAACCGCGCGTTCGACTACAGCCTGAAGTACTGGGTCTGGGCGCTGTTCCTGGCGCTGGCCTGGGCGACGGAATTCACGGTGTACGAGATGTTCTCGCCGCCCGCGGTGATCACCCGCGCGCTCGTGTACGGGTCGTCGATCGGCCTGCTCTTCACCGCGCTGCTGCTGGCGATCGAGGTCTTCTACAGCCGGCGCTTCTGGTGCCGCTACCTGTGCCCGGTCGGGACGACGTACAACTTCATCGGCCGCGCCGCCCCCTTCAAGATCAAGTGGAACCAGGACAAGTGCAGCAACTGCAAGGAGTGCCAGCAGGCGTGCATGGTGCCGTTCGTCCTGGCCGACACCGTGAACCGGGGCAAGCTGGAATACGTGATCTCCGGCGAGTGCACGCGCTGCGGACTGTGCGTCGATGCCTGCCAGGACGGCGCCCTCAACTACAGTGTGCGCTACCTGGATAAGCTCATCTGACCCCGGGAGACCATGCAGACCGACGCCATCGAGATCAGCAACCTGCAGAAGACCTTCGGACGCCAGCCCGCGCTGGATGGCCTGTCGCTCACCTTCCGGCGCGGCGAGCGGGTGGCGCTGATCGGCCAGAACGGCGCCGGCAAGACCACCCTGCTGCGCTGCCTGCTCGGGCAGTACCGCTACACGGGCCAAGTGGGCGTGTTCGGGCTCGATCCGCACCGCGACCGGGTGGCGCTGCTGCGTCAGGCGGGCTACGTGCCCCAGACGCCGCCCCCGCTGCTGATGACCGTGGGCGAGCTGGTGAGCTTCGCCCTCGGGCTCAATCCGGATTGCCGCTTTGCGGCCATCGAGGAGGTGGGCCGCCACCTCGGCCTCGGCCTGCGCGCGCTGATGGGGCAGACCTTCTCCCGCCTTTCCGGCGGCACCAGGCAGAAGGTGCTGATCGCGCTGGCCCTGGCCAAGCAGCCGGCGCTGCTGATCCTGGACGAGCCCGCGGCCAACCTGGACCCCGCGGGACGCGGCGCCCTGTTCGAGCGCCTGCGCGCCTGTCCCGCGGCCGTGACGATGCTGCTGATCAGCCACCGCATCGACGAGGTGGCGACGCTGATCCACCGCGTCGTCGAGCTGGATCGCGGCGCCGTGACGGTGGACCGCCCCGTCCATCCGCAGCTCGCGCCCACCTTCGCCGGGCCGCGCGGTCTGGCCGTCGCCGAGTGAGGGCGCACATGACGACCGGCGGGCGGGGCGATCGGTTGCGGGGCGAGACGCGGGCGGGCCGGTGCCGGCGCTCCCGGGCGCTGGGGCCGGCGCTGCGGCAGGGGCTGCCGCTGGCGCTGCTGCTGGCGGCGCTGGCGGCGCCCGGGGCGGGCTGCTTCCGTTCCGGCGCCGAGCGCGGGCCGGCGCAGGTGCACTGGGATCGCGACCAGGACCCCGAGTGCGGAATGATGATCAGCGATCGGCGCTTCGCCGCCCAGGCCGTCTCCCCCGAGGGGCGCGGCCACACGTTCGGCGATATCGGCTGCCTGGTGCTCTGGCTCGAACGCCAGCGCTGGAATGGCGAGGCGCGGGTGTGGGTGCGCGACCGGCTGGCCGACCGCTGGATCGAGGCGGAGCGCGCCCGCTGGCGCGGCGGGGAGCAGACGCCCTCCGGCTTCGGCTTCGGGGCCTCCGCAGACCCGGCCTACGGCGCCCTGAGCTTCGCCGAGGTGCGGCGCACGATCCTGCACCGACGCGCCGCCGGGGCGTCGCCGGGGGGTATGGCGGCTCCTCCTTCACCCTACTGACGGGTTGCCGATGGATGCACTGCTGATCATGGCGCGGGCCGAGATGCGGGAGTCGCTGCGCGCCAGGTGGTTCTTCATCTACGTGCTCGTCTTCGGCGGCGCGGTGGTGCTGCTGTTCCTGCTGCGCGTCACCGAATCGCAGGTGATGGGCTTCACGGGCCTGGGTCGGCTGCTGCTGACCTACATCCAACTGGTGGTGGCGGTGCTGCCGATCTTCATCCTCGTCACCACGGTGCGCGCGGTGGTGGGCAACCGGGAATCCAACGTGCTCGAGTACCTGCTCTCCTTTCCGATCTCGCTGGGCGGATACTATTGGGGGTTGCTGCTGGGCCGGTTCGTGATCGTGTTCCTGCCCGCCACCGCCGCCATGCTGGCCGCCGTGGCCTGGGGCCTGTTGAAGGGCCTGGACGTGCCCTGGGCGTTCCTGGGCTACTACGCCCTGCTGCTGGGGGCGCTGGCCTGGAGCTTCCTGGGGGCGGCCATCCTGATCTCCTCCGCCGTGCGGCGGGTGGAATGGGGGTTGGGGCTGGCCTTCCTGACCTGGCTGGCGTGCCTGCTCCTGGTCGATATCGTGCTGATCGGCGTGCTGATCCGGCTCCAGGCCAGCGAGACGCTGGTGATCGGGCTGGCGCTGCTGAACCCGCTCCAGTCGTTCCGCATGGCCGCGATGCTGCTGTTCGACCCGGAGCTGACCGTGATCGGCCCCACCGCCTACGTGATCCAGGACCTGTTCGGGCGCACGGGCTTCCTCGTCTTCGCGCTGGTCTATCCGGTGGTGCTGGGCTGGCTGCTGGCCCTGCTCGGCCACTGGGTGTTCCGCTCCCGGGACCTGATATGAGGGCGGCAGAGATGAAGACGGGCATGTGCGCGACGGCCGGAAGGCGCGGGGCGGCGCCGCGGCGCCGCGGCGGGAGCGTCCCCGTCTGGTGGCTGGCCATGCTGGTGCTGGGCGGCTCGCTAAGCGCAGCCGGGGAGCCGGTGGCGGCGGACTCCCCGCCGCTGCGGCCGTTCGCGCTCCGCCCCCCGGCCAGCGCGGCCACGCTGGAGTTCGACCTGCCCACCCTCGCAGGCGGCCGGGCGCGGCTCGGCGACTGGCGGGGCAAGGTCGTGCTCCTCAACTTCTGGGCCACCTGGTGCGTGCCCTGCGTGGCGGAGCTGCCGCGCCTCCAGGCGCTGCAAGCGGCCATGGCGGGGCGGCCCTTCGCGGTCGTCGCGGTGGACGTGCTCGAGCCGCCCGGCCGGGTGCTGGGGTTTCTCGCCGCCCGGGGGCTCGCACTCACGGTGCTGCTGGACCAGGATGGCGCCGCGGCCGGGAGGTTCGGCGTCAACGGCCTGCCGGCCTCATTCGTCGTGGACCGCAGCGGCCGGGTGGTCGGCATGGCCCTGGGAGCGCGGGAATGGGATTCGCCCGCAGCCCTCGCCTACTTCCGCGACCTGGCGGCAGCAGCGCCCTGACCCGAGGTGTAGCCCCCATGCGACCGCGCCGTTCCTCCCACCCGCCGTGCCCCGCTCCGCCGGGCGATACGCCGTGCGCCGCGGGGCGCGCGTCGCGCCCAGGCAGGCTGCGGCGGCGCGGGCCGGCGGCCCTGGCGGCAGTCGCAGCGCTGCTGCTGCCTTGGGCCGCCGCCGGCCAGGAGGTCGAGCTGCCTGAGCCGGGGTACTACGGCGAGAAGGGAGGCGACTTCACGCTGACTGGCCACACCGGCGAGCGGCTCGCCCTGGGCGCCCTGCGCGGAAACGTGGTGCTGCTGACCTTCGGCTATACCTCGTGTCCCGATCTCTGCCCCACCCTGCTGGCGACGCTTACCGGGGTGTGGCGCGAGCTCGGCGCGCAGGACTCCGCGCTGCGCGTGGCCTTCGTCACGCTGGACCCGGAGCGGGATACGGCGTCGCGGCTCGCGGAGTACCTGGCGTACTTCGACCCGGCATTCCTCGGGTTCACCGGCACCCTTGCGGAGGTTCAGGCGGTGGCCCGGCAGTATCGCGTGAAGTTCGCCGTGCGGCAGGCGAGCCCGGGCGGTCCGCGGCAGGTCGACCACAGCACGTTCATTTACCTGATCGACCGCCGCTCGCGCCTGCGCTACCTCTATCCGCACACCGCGCCGCCCCGCCAGATCGCCGCGGGGGTGCGGCAGCTCCTGGCCGCCAAGGAGTGATTGCGATTCGAGAACCCCGAAAAGGGCCCCCCGCCGCGCCTGCCGCTCTGCGCGGCCTATCAAGAAACTCGCGCAGTCGTTACATTTCAAAGGCTTGCGAAACCGCAACAGCAGATTTCTCGCTCCGCTCGAAATGACATGAGCTTGTCACCCCGAGCGCAGCGAGGGGTCTGCTTTGTGCGCCCAGCATGGGCGCCACCTTGAAGGTGCAAGTCCTTCGGAGAGCTGGCCACAGCGATCCAAGCGAACCGCAACTGCGGAAGGGCGACCGACCGTGGGGAGGAAGCGGGGAGCG
>JACQKK010000211.1 GCA_016204605.1 Candidatus Lambdaproteobacteria bacterium | reverse complement strand
GACCGCGTGGCCCGGCAGTTCCTGCGCTCCTGTCGCCAGCGCGCCCAGGGGGCCGCGGATTGAGGCGGCGCCGCAAGGCTTTTCAGGTACACGGCCCGCCCGCCGCGCCCTTCGAGACGCCCTGCCGCGCAGGGCTCCTCAGGCACACGGATATTCGCTCGAACTTGAACGCATTTTGGTATCAGAAGCCGAGGTTGGCGAGCAGCTCGTCCACCTGATCCTGGGTCTGGCGGGGGGTGGACGCTTCGGCGCCGGGCGGTTCCGGCTCGGGCTCGGCGGGCAGGTCCGCCCCCTTGATCAGCTCGAACACCGGGCGGTACACCTGGAGCATCTGCACCAGCTTCAGTTGCAGCGATTCCACGAACACGATGATCTTCCGCAGCGCCTGCCCGGTCAGGTCCTGGAAGCTCTGGTTGGCGATCAGGGCCAGGAACACCTCCTGGTTGCGTTGGGCGCTCTGCTGCAGGGACATCATCTCCGCGCCGATGCGGTCGCCCAGCAGGGCTTGCAGGGCTGCCAGGCGCGGGGCGAGCTCCGGGTGGCGTGCCTTGAGCTCACCCAGCCGCCGCTGGGCCTGGCCGAGCCCCTCCAGGGTGGCGGTGCACAGGGCGGCGTCTGCGCGCACTTCGGCCCCCAGGATTTCGAGGCCGTCGAGATTCTGCGTCGCCGCCTGCTCGAGCTTCTCGAGCACGGAGTTCAGCTTGCCCAGCGCGTCGGTCACGCCGGTGGAGGATGCGGTGAGCTGCTGCAGCGGCAGTCCATCGGAGAGGGTGTTCAGGGAATCGAAGATGCCACGGGCGATGATGGCCACCTCGCGCAACAGGCGCTGACTCTCCCGGTTCGCGGTGAGCAGGTTGATCTGCGAGATCGCATCCTCGCTCGATTCCACGTCGCGGTCGATCATGGCCCTGAACAGCTTCAGGCAGCTCACCAGCAGGTAGCGCAGCTTCTCCTGCAGCGCGAGCGGCGCGGTCGAGGCCAGCGCGTTGATCTGCGCGAGGACGTGCTCGATCGTGGCGGCGAGCTCGGCGTTGTCGGGATCGCCGGGGGGCTCGGCCACGGCCGGGTCGCTCGGGACGGGCGGCAGCTCGACCCGGAACGTGAACCGGCTCGCCTTCAGGTTCGGCAGCGTGTGCTCCAGCAGGGCGCTGACCAGCTCGATCGTCTTGAACGAAACCTGGGCCCGCGCCAGTGCGGCCTGATGCGAGCGCAGCAGGTTGAGCGCGTCCTGCTCCCAGTCGCTTTCGGCGGGCACCTGCGCGATGAACTGCTGGTACTCGCGCAGCAGGCGGTGGAGCTGGTCCAGATCGGCGAGCAGGCGCGCCTTGTCCACCACCAGTCTGAAGTACGTGGGCTTGCTCGTGCCCGGGCTGTCGCTCATGGCCCACCCCCTCCGAAACGCCGCCGCCCCGTGCCGGCCCCGCTCCCCCGGGGCGAGCACACGCTAGCACAAGGTCGAGCGCGATGCTGCCCCGGCTTCGGCGGGCCACGGATCGAGCGCGTGCCGCCGAGCTCCCGCCGCAGGGTGCGCACCGGCCGCCCGCTGAACGCGCTCCGGGGCGGGAAGGTTCCCTGCGTGCGCCCGCACGGGGGCGGACGCCGCTGCGGCCCGCCCCGGCGGCGGCGCTACTTTGCGGGAATCCTGAACTGCTGCCTGGGATAGATCAAGTTGGGATCGCCGATCTGGTCCTGGTTCGCGCGGAAGATGGCCGGCCATCTGTGGGGGTCGCTCAGGTAGCGCCTGCTGATGCGCCACAGCGATTGCCCCTCCTGGACGGTGTGGATGCCCTGGATGGGTGGACCTGCCTGCGGAGCGCCCACGTCGATCCCGGCCTGCTCCCCCGCCTTGCGCCGCTCGGCGGAGGAAGCCGTTTTGGGCAAGCTTCCCGCGGCGCCGCCCGCCGCGGGACCGATGGCGCCACCGACCTCTGTGCCGGCTGGGCTGCCGCCCGCAGGAGCTTGGCCCGGCCCCACCCGGGGCGCGCTGGCCTGCTGCGGGATGGCGCCGCTCGGCGTCTCGGGCGGCGGGGGCGCCACCTGGATGGTCTCGCTGGGGGCCTGCTCGCGACCCATCCACAGCCACAGGCCACCGACGAGGGCCAGCAGAATCGCGGCGGCGATCAGCCAGGGCACGGGGCCCGGCCGGCGCGGCACCGGCCGCCGGGCGGGTGCGGCAGGTGCGGCGGCTGCGCCCCCGGCCTGCCCCATGCTGTCTGCTGCCGCCCTGCCGGCGGCTGGGCCCGTGGTCGGGCGCTCGCCCGGCGCGGCCCGGCTCGCCGGCGGCGGCGCGCCGCGCCCGGTGGCCTCGCGGATGGCCTCGGCACGGGTGGAGGCCCCGGCGGCCCGGGCTTCGGCCCGCCGGGACGCGATGGAATCGCGCAGCGCCGTCACGCCGCTGGCGGCATCCGCGCGGCCCACCGCGGCCCCGGCGGTGCGGGCAACGGCCTGGCCGCGGGTCGTGGCCATGCGCTGCCGGGTCTCGCGCAGGGCGTCCATCCTCCCGGCGCCGGCGCCGGCGCCGGCCAGCCGCACCCGGGCGGCGTCGGCCCGCAGCTCGTCTTCGGAGAGCGCCTCGCGCGCGGGCAGCGCGGCGGCGCGCTGGCGCGCCCGTTCCTTGAGCACCTCGAGGCGATCCTGGACATGCTCGGTGATGCGGCCCGCCGCCTGCTGCAGGTCGGCACCGGCCGCCGGCTGGACTTCCCCCACGGCGCCACTCTCGGCGCCGAGGATCGAGGCGATGTCGGCCTTGGAGCCCTTCATGGCCTCGGCGGCTTCGGGGTGGCGCTCCAGATACTCGATCACGCGCGCTTCCAGCATGATCCGGTTGTGGGCGAGCTGGAGCACGGTGGTCACGCGGAAGGCGTCGTAGAGCGCCAGATTCTCCACCGGGGTCAGCCCGTTCATCACCTGCACGGAGGACTTGAGCAAGGTTTCAGCGTCCCGATCGCGCTCCCGCTCCCGGAGCTCGAAACGGGCGGGCTGGCCTTCGGCGGCGGGTTCCGCACCGCCCGGCCGCTGCGGGTGCAGCGCCTGGTCCTGGATGGCCAGCGCCCAGAGGAAGTAGCGCAGCCCCGCGAGCTGTCGCACCGTGGTGATGCCGAACACCCGGCCGAGGATTTCCGACTGCGTATCGCCCACGCCCTGAAAGCAGGTGACCGGGGCATCGAGGAGCTGGGCCAGCGACAGGCTCGCGAATTCGGATCGGATCTCGTATTCCAGCGCCATGAATTCGCTCCGTGGAGGGTGGGGGGCGGTTCACCTGGTGGCTGCGCCGGCGGACCGGCGTGCCGCGCCCGCACGAACCCACCATAACACGGTCCCGGGAACAGGCTCCAATCCGTTGTCAATTTCGGTTCAAGAAGATTGGAGCCGGTTGCCGGGATGGTTCCGCCGAAAAGGCTAAGATTCCCCTGCGACGATTGTCGCCGGGAGCGGGGCGGCCCGCAGGGGCCGCGGGCCGGGCCGGCGGTGCAGGTGTGCCGTGGGGGCGAACTGGCCTCCGCTCACCCGGCGTCCAGCAGGCTGTTGAGATGGCCGAAGCCGGCGGAGACGCCGCTCTCCCGCACGGCTTCGCCCTTGGTGCGCACCAGGTAGCCCACGTCCCGGTTCAGCACCGCCTCGGCGCCCTGGGCCAGCAGCAGGCCGAAGCGGCCGATCTCGCTCACGCTCGGCTCGCGCGTGGCCACGCCGGCCGCCACGTTCACCGCCTCGTGCACGAACGGCGCGATGCGCTCCATCAGCACGTAGGCGTGGCGGGCCTCGGGGCGAAGCGCGCGCAGGCGCTCGGCCAGCTCGCGGTCGAACAGGTTGTGGCCGCCCCCTTCGCGCTGGGGCTTGAGCACGAACCGCTCGGGCGCCGCGCAGGCGACCTCCCAGGCGGGCCGGGCGCCGCCGGGCGCCGCGATCGGCTCGTCGAGGGCGTACAGCCCCGCGAACGAGGCCTCGAGCGCCCGGGCGTCGGGCTCCGACGCGAAGCGGCGCAGCAGGGCGCGATCGGTGAGCAGTTGCTGCACCTTCTTGGTGCCGGCGAGCTGCACGGCCACGGTCGGCACCACGATGGCGGCGGAGCGCTCGATCAGCTCGCGGCCGCGCAGGGCATCGGGGTGGCGCAGGTCTTCCGGTGCATAGCCGGCGCGGAGGTAGGCGATGGCCACCGCCTGCCCCCGCAGGTGCAGATGGCCCTCCTTCAGCCGGCCCTCGCGCCCGATCTCTGCCAGGGTGAGCCGCGCGGTGGGGATGCCGCGCTCGCGCACGGCGAACTCGAGCCAGCGCTGGTCCAGCCGGTTGGTTTCGCCGGGCTGCACCACGGTGACCATGGCCGCCCCCGGCTGCCCGTAGCGCCGGTGGGCCTCGGCGAAGCCCTCGGCCAGGGCGGGGATGGGATCGTTGGCCACCAGCCGCGCGGCGGCGGGCGTGCCCTGGAGCAGGAAGCGGTGCACCCGCTGCACGCGACCGGCCAGCCCCGCATAGCTCACCGCGATCGTGTTCAGCTCGACCTGGCGCGGCAGCAGCGCTCCCGACACCCGGTCGGGGGCGGCGGGCTCGAGGAAGTAGTCGCTCCGGGTCACCAGCAGGTGCAGGGGCTGGCGACCCCGCCCGCAGCGGGCCAGGCGCAGCAGCTCCGCGACGAAGGCATCCTCCCGCGCCGCGGCCCCCAGCGCCTGTTCGAGGAACGGCAGCTCCGCGGCCACGGCCAGGGTCAGCCGGTTGAAGGGGGCCGTGAGCGCCGCCAGCCCGGCGATGGCCTCGCCCGGCACGGGGCAGGGCACCAGGCTCAGAGGCGCATGGGTCAGGGCGCCGCTGGGCAAATACTTGAGCAGCCCTTCCAGCAGGGCGCGGTCCAGCGCCTCTTCCAGGCGGGCTTCGAGCTGGGCGACGAGCGCGGGGTCAGTTGAGGCGAATGGACTCAAAGATCTTGTAGGCTTGGTCGTCCGCGAGCTTGTAGTGCTCGTAGTGGTCCACCACCTCGGCCACGCTGATGTCCTGGTGCAGCATCAGGTCCAGCGGCTGATGGTGGGTGAGCAGCTCGCCGCCGGGCGTCTCGACCGCGGCCACGATCGGGCGGTCGGGATGCTCCCTGGGGGCGATCATCAGCACGAACGCCAGCTCGCCCGTGGAGAGCCGCACCAGCGATCCCACCGGGTAGATGCCCATGCTGTCGATGAAGTGCTCCACCATGCGCGGGTCGAACTCGCTGCCGCTGAGCTTGCGGATGTATTCGATGGCCTTGCCGGGCACCCAGTTGCGCTTGTACTTCCGCTTGCCGATCAGGGCCTGGTACACGTCCACGATCGCGGCGAAGCGGGTCAGCGGGTGCACCGCATCGTAGGAGACGTCCGGGTAGCTCGTGAACAGCGTCTCGTCGCGCTTGACGTGGTGGTAGTGGGCCACGTTCACCGTGGTCTTGTGCATCCCCATCTCCTCCAGGATGCGCGCGCCGTAGGTGGTGTGGTTGCGCAGGATCAGCATCTCCTGGCTATCAGGGGCGAAGCGCACGGTGCTGTCGAGGATGTCCTTGGGCACGCGGCTCTTGCCGATATCGTGCATGAAGCCCGAGACCAGCGTGAAGCGGTTGATCGCGTCATCGACGGCCTTGCCGGTGCGGCGCAGGACATCCGCATAGCAGCCCTGCACGATCACCGACATGTCCACGCAGTGGGCGTACGTCTGGTCGCTGCCGCGCAACCCCGCCACGGCCTGCAGCGCGGGGCCGGTCTTCTCCTTGACGATCGCCGTGACGGTGGCCTCGACGCCGCTGGCCGAGAACTGGCCCGTCCGCCCCCGATCGAACATCTCCTCGACCACGTTCGAGGCCTTGTTGCGCTGCTCGCGCGCCACCTGCACCGTCTCGATCAGCTTGCGCACCTCGACGACCTTCTCGGCGCTGAGCTTGCGCGCCTCCGCCGAGCCCACGGCGAGGCCGGCCGCACGCGGCGCAGCGCCGGCCGCGCCGGAGGCGCCCGCGGAGGGCAGGGACACCTTGAACTCGAGGAAGCCGCGCTTCTCCAGGGCGTCGCCGAGTCCCGGCACCACCTGCGCGAGCTTCAGCGTGGCGGGGATGTTCACGATCGCCTGCACCTGATCGAACTCCTTGAGCTGCTCGACGGGCACCTCGTGGGAGCCTTGCTCCCCGCTGACCAGCGCCAGCGCGCCCCTGAAGTTGCTCTGGAGGAACTGGAGCGTGCGCGCGTCCAGCGTCGCATACTCGAAGGAAAGATCGACGATCTCGTGGATGACCATTCCGGGCCGCAGGTCGGCGGCTTTCACCTGCTGCCGGGAGAGATGTGTGGTATCCGCTGCCATGACGTCCCAAGCTGCCGAAGAAATTGATCGCCCGCGCCAGGCTGCGCCAGCGGCCGGTCGCCGCTGCGGCGCACGGGCTTCGCCCGGCGACCCAGCCGATGATAGCGCAACACGAGCGATGTTACCCGATCGGGAGTGCGCCGTCTGCCAAAAAGCGACGCGCGACGGGTCGCCTCGCGGACGTTGCGCGGCCACGCGGGCCGCTCGGCGCGGACGGGCCGCGCCCGGTCAGAAATCGAGCACCCCCTCGACCGCGGGCACCGCACCGAAGCGGTAGAGGCGTTCCCCCAGCCGGTCGAAGTCGAGCGGCATCCGGCCCGCGAGCGCCTCGGCCCTTCGCTCCAGAGCCGCCTGCGGGGGCGGCTCGGCGCAGCCGGCGTAGAGGATCACGTTGCTCTGCGCCCGCACGGATACCGCATACATGGAGGGAAACGCCAGCCGCAGATTGGCGACCACGCGCCGCAGGTTTGCACGGTCCGATCCCCACACGTTGTTGACCAGCCAGCCACCCGGCTCCAGCCGCTCGCGCACGAGATCGAAGAAGGTGCGGGCTTCGAGATGGTGGGGCACGCCCTCGGCGTGGAACGCATCGAGGAACAGGAGGTCGTACCGCTCGCGGCAGAGCCGGAGATGCTCCGCCCCATCGCCCTGCACCACGTCGAGCCGCGCGCTGACCGGCAGGTCGAAATAGCGGAACGCGACCTCGACCACCTCCGGGTGCAGCTCGACGATCCGCTGCTGAGCCTCCGGCCAGTAGCGGTGGATGAACCGCGGGATCGACCCCGCCCCCAGCCCGATGTGCAGGATGCGCCGGGCCGCGGGAGCGAACAGGAAGCCCACCAGCATCGCGCGCGTGTATTCGAGCACGAGCCGGTCGGGCTGCTCGCGGGACCAGGCGCTCTGCGTCACGCGGTTGCCGAAACGCAGCTCGACCTGCTCGCCCCGCTGGACGACCTGGACGGTCAGTCCCTCCTTCCGCATCTCGCACAGTGTGGTCTCGGGCTCGAACAAGGGCGTGGCAAGGCTCGTGAATGGCTGGGGGAATGGCCGCACCGCGGTGCCCTCCCCCTCGCCGATTGCAGGTGAGGAGGATCGAGGGGGTGAGGTGCACGTCACCGCGGGCGCCCCTTGACAGACCGTAGCGCGACTGGATTCATGTGGCAAAGCCACATCCGCCTCGCCGCGCTGCCCATGCCGCGCGGGGCGCACACGGGCAGGCCAGGGAGCGCCATGACTGCGCTGATGTCGCTGGACGACGCGCGGGTGCTCACGGACGAGGGCACCCCGCTGGGCCCGATCTCGTGGCAGATCGAGTCGCCCGCGCGCATCTGGCTGGAGTGCGCCGATCCCGCCCACTACGAGCCGCTGGTCGCGCTGCTGACGGGGCGGCGCCGCCCGAGCGGCGGCATGCTGCACGAATACCAGCACGTCGTGGTGCAGACGGACCGCCACCTGCGGGAGCAGCTCGATCTGCGCCTGAGCATAGGCGACTTCCTGCGCTCGCGGGAAGCGCCGGCCTACGTGTGGCTCGGGCAGCGGCGCCGCACGCTCCAGACGCTGGTCGACAGGCTCGGGCTCAGCCCGAGCGATACGCGGCGCCCGCTGAAGCTGGAGCCACCGGCGGTGGTCGCCAAGTATCTCGCGCTGCGCTTCGTGATCTCCCGGGCGCACCTGCTGATCGGCCGGGAGCTGTTCGTCACGCCCGACCCCCAGGTGCGCGAGGTGCTCCGGCAGCGCTGGCCGGATTTCCCCGCGGCCGTCATCGCCTGCTGCCCCGCGGCGGCGCTGCCCGGCCCTGCCCAATGGCACGCGGTGCTCGATGCCGGGGGCCGCTTCACGTGCACGCGGCTCGACCCCGCCGCCGGCGGCGGGCCGTGACCCGGCCTCCTGGTGCCCGCGGGCGCCACGCCGCTACCCATCCGGGCCCCGGGGGATTCGATGAATGCACCGGATCGCCCTTCGCGGGTCTGGCCCCTGGTCATGGGTCAGTTCGGAAGCAGGCGCTCCTGCCGGCGGCCTCACCCTCCCCGGCCCTCCCTCTCCTGGTGGCGAGGGAGGGAGCCCCGCGCCAGCGGCGGGGGTGAGGCTGCGGCGCCTGCCGGCTCGATTCCGTCAGATTGACCGACAACGTTGCCATGTTGGTGTAACCTTTTCGGCGCGGCGTGCGATCCAGGAGACAGTCGCAAGCAATGGCCCTCCGCCGGACGCGGGGGGCACGCTGTACACCCTGGAGGAGAAGACGAACATGTGGCACCGACACCCGTGGTACAGGCGGATGGCGATCGGATCGCTGGCGGCGTTCCTGGCGATGGGCGGCATCGTGTTTGCTGGCACCGCGCTGGCCGACGGCGGCTGGGGCTGGCGCGGCCACGGACATGGGCCCGGGGACGGCCCGGGTCCGGGCATCGGGTACATGCTGTCCAAGCTCGATCTGACCGACGCCCAGAAGCAGGCCATCGCCGGCATCCTGCAGGCCCGCCGCACGGAGCTGGTTGCGGCGGCCGAGCGCGCGCAGCAGTCGCGCGCGGCGATGATGGGCGCCATGACCGGCGCCCCGCTCGATCCGGCGGCGATCGACGCGATGACCGAGGCCCACAAGGCGATGCTGACGGCCTGGGACGCCGTGCGGCAGGAGGTGTTCGCCCAGTTGACCGATGCGCAGAAGGCCAAGCTCGGCGAGCGCGTCGCGAAGATGCAGCAGTGGCGCGAGCAGCATCGGCGGACGCCCGGCGCGGGCATCGACCGGCTGATCGAGTCGCTGACGAAATGACCCGCTCCGCCGGGGGCGCATGGCCCGCGGCGTCTGGACCCCGCCCGGCGGTCGGGCGGGGCCTGCCCCTCCCTCCGGATGCCGCGATGCACCGCACCCTGGACCGCACGGCCGCCATCGACCCTGCCGGTGCGGCTCCGGGCAATGGCGAAACCGGTGGCGCAACCGATGGCGAGCTGGTGCGGCGCGCGCTGGCGGGGGAATCGCGCGCGTTCGAGGGGCTCGTGCGGCGCCACGGCCCGCGCGTGCAGCGCACGGTGCGGCGGCACGTGCCCGGCGATGCGGCGCAGGATGTGGTGCAGGAGGCGTTCTTGCGCGCCTACGTCTCGCTGGCGAACTACCGCGCAGCCGAGGGCGCGCTGGGCGACTGGCTGGTGACCCTGGCCGTGC
The DNA here is from genome assembly GCA_016204605.1 of Candidatus Lambdaproteobacteria bacterium. GTDB lineage: Bacteria > SAR324 > SAR324 > SAR324 > JACQKK01 > JACQKK01. Next base: position 22,209 of record JACQKK010000211.1, on the reverse strand, counting down.
GCGCCAGCTACGACCACTGGCGCGCCCGCTACCGCCGCCGCGAGGCGAGCGGCCCCCGCTTCGCGGAAAGCCACCAGGCCTGGGCCGAGCGGGTCACGCAGGCCCGCTCGGTCGAAGCCTTCGAGGAGGAGACGGCGCGCCGGGAGGCCCGGGAGGTGCTCCAGCTCGCCCTCGCCCGGCTGTCGCCCGAGGAGCGGCTCGTCGTGAGCCTGGTGCACCTCGAAGGGCTGAGCGTGGCCGAGGCCGCGCGGCAGCTCGGCTGGAGCGAGATCAACGTCAAGGTGCGGGCCCACCGCTCGCGCAGGAAGCTGCGCACGGTGCTGGAACCGCTGCTGGAACCGCTGCCGAACCGAACGCCGGAGGCGAAATGACCCGGGACCCGAAAGCGCTCGAAGCGCTCGAACGTGCGCTGCGCGCCGCCTATCGGCGCGCTCCGCCCGAGGCGCCCCCCGTGCCGGTCGAGGCCATCATGGCCCGCGTGCGGCGGAGCCCGCCCGCCGAGCCGGCGGGCGACCCGCGCTTCCTGGGGCGGTTCGTGCTGGCCGCCGCGGTGGTGGCCGGGCTGATCGTGGGCTCGGCGCTGTGGCGCGGTGTGCCGGCGGAGCTGGCGAACCCGGGCGAGGCGGCCGATCCGGTGGCGGCCGTACTGACCGTCTCGCTCGGCGAGTAGCGCCCAACTCCCTATCGACGCCCTCTCTCGACATCTCTCTCGACATCATTGTGCAGGAGACCTGGTCGTGGAAACATCTTCCCCGCAACCGCGACCGCCGACGGTGGCCGTCAGCCGCTGGGTGTACCGGTTCGGCATCGTGCTGGTGTTCGTGCTCGGGCTGGCCATCGGCTCGGCGGGCACCTGGTGGGCCGTCACCTGGCAGTTCGGGCCGCCCTTCGGCGCCTGGCGCGGCGAGCGCGGGCCGCGCTTCGAGCCGGTGATGGAGCGCCTGACCCGCCGGCTCGGGCTCTCCGACCGGCAGCGGCAGGAGATCGAGCCGATCGTGCGCGACGTCCACCTCCGCATGATGGAGCTTCGCCGGAGGCTCCAGCCCGAGGTCTGGCAGACCCTCGACGACGGGATGCAGCGCATCCGCCCCCATCTCACCGAAGCCCAGCGCGAGCGGGCCGACCGGCAGTTCGAGCGGATGCACAATCGTTTCCGCGGCGGGCCGTAAGGCACCCGCCACCGGGGTGCGAGCCCCGTGTCCCCGAGAAACGCGTTCGGATCGTGGGCCGCTCGCCGCCCACTCCCTCCGGTGTCGGGCCGAGCGGCGGGCCATCCGGCGACTCCGCAGGTTATTGCTGAGTTGTCGAATGAACCCGCGATGAACCGGGCTCGCAAGGCGCAAGGCTCGCAGACCGCAACCGCTAGTTCCGCTTTGGCGGTGAACCTCCTGAATTGATTGCTACTCGCTGAAATGTTACAGTCGTATCCTCACTGACCGACGAGGAAAAAGCATTCTGCAAGACATTGTGCGTGCGGCTAGGTTGAAGCTGTGCGCCTTTGCCATGTAAGGGCGCTTTGGCCTGTATCTTGGGCGCAAGGAATTTGCTAGCGTTTGTCATCGCGTCGCGATCATTGAGCAGTTTTTCGACCATTCTGCGAATGCCCCAATAGAGTGATTCGACAAGCAGAACGGTTGCGTCGCTGCGTTCCGTCAGTGTTGCAGAGATGTTTTGTGGACGCTGATCCGATTCAAGTGAAGTCACGAATTCGTCAGTCGGGCCCGGTGCCTCCTCCCTCGACCTCCCTGGAATGTCTGGTGCCCGCCATCGTTTGATCTTCACTGGCTTTCCCATGGGTGCGAGCCTACGTGTTGCAGGGCCGTGCTTTTTCTTTTCCTTTACAGACAGCCCCATAGAGTGCGTGAGGTTATTGCGGAATGTCTCGTAAAGTGTATTGGCTGCGGCATCACCGGAAAGCCCACCTGTTTCATCGTCCCATGGATAGAAATTCGTTAGTACGTTTTTGAATAAACTTCCACTACTACCGGTACTTTTATATAGGACAATGGAAATTCCGCCCACGAGGTTGAGCAGCGCGGACGCGATGGTAACGTTGCCCCCGGCTTTAAATGGGTCGTCGTCCAATGGAAGCCGCAGCATTGCGTGAATATCCCGCAATTGCGGCTCCAGTTGCTCTTGCACCAAGCGGCGAACCACATCCGGAACGTCTGGCGGGATCGTCAAAGGTGTATATGGCACCGATCGCCTCCTTCTATTTGTTCGGTCCCCAATCACAGCAGCCGTATGACCGCTTCCCGGGCGGGGCCTACCCCTGGCCGCCCTCCCCGTACACCCCCGCCAGGTAGCCCACGAAGTTGCGGCGATCCCGTGGGACATCGGGGTGCGGCCTGATGTCGGCGCTGGTGGCGTAGCCGAGGCGGTGGAAGGTCTCGCCCGGCTCCCGCAGCTCGGCCAGGGCCGCGACGGCCCCCGCGGAGCAGGCGCAGTGGCGGCTGTTGGCCGCCTCGAGGATGCGGGCGGCCTGGCCGGTCGCCGCCGCCTCGATGAAGGCGGCGTCGTTGCTCTCGCGCACCCAGGCCAGGGCCTGGGGCCCGCGGCCCTCGGGCTCGAAGTCGTAGTTGGGGCCGTAGTGGGTCAGGTCGGTCGAGGCGATGGCCACCCAGCGCAGGCCGCTTTCGCGCAAGTAGCCGGCCAGGGCGCGCCCCAGCGCCGGCGCCTGGGGATTTGGCGGCACGCGCAGGGGCAGCAGCTCGGCCTGCGGAAAGCGGGATCGGGCGAAGGGCAGCTGCAGCTCGGTCGAGTTGTCGGGCTCCCAGGCGCCCTCGCGCTCGATGCGCACCCGCGGCAGCCGTTCCAGCGCCGGGCGGAAGCCGCGGTGGATGGTGAACGGGCCGAAGGGCGTCTCCCACTCGCCGTCGACCATGGCGAAGATGGCATCGCCGGCCCGCAGGTGGCCGCCCAGCACCACCACCAGCGCCACCTCGGCCGCGGGCTCCAGCGCCGCGAAGGCCCGGGCGGCCAGGGCGCCCGAGTACATCCAGCCCGCGTGGGGGGCGATGGCCAGCCGGGCCGCCGGCCGCGCAGGGCCACCGGGGCGGGCGGTCTCGCCTGGCGGCGCGCTCCGACCGAAGGCCGCGATGGCCCGCTCGCACTCGGCGGGGTCACGGGGATACCAGCTTCCGGCAAAGGCCATCGGGCGGCGCATCAGGAGCCTTCCGCCTTGTGGGCCGCGGCGTAGGCCGCAGCGTACTTCTCAGCGCAGTCGGTGCTGCAGAAGAACCGATCCTCCCCGCCCACCTTGCGGCGCACGGCCTCGCGGCTGTCGATGTACACGCCGCACTGGGGATCCTGCACCAGCCGCCCGATGCGGTCGTCCTCGGCGTGGTCGACGGGGCGGCGGCTGGGCCCGGCCAGGGTCTTGCGGAACCAGGTGTAGACGAGCCACCCGCCCAGCACGATCAGCAGGAACCGGATCAGCCCCATGGGCGCGCCTCCGCCAGGGTGGCCCCGCGTACCGGCAGCGCCGCGAGGAGCGGAGGCTCCTCCGCGTACAGGCGCCCCTGCCAGGTCTCCCGCTCCCGCAGCAGCCTGCGGATGGCCTCGGCGGGGCGCAGCTTCTCGCGGGCCCAGTCGGGCGCGACGACGTCGTCCCAGCGCGACGCCACGGCGTTGAGGCGGTGGATGGCGATGTGCGGGCTGAGCGCTTCGAGGAAGGCCACCACGCGCTCCGCGTAGGTCGCCAGCGTGACCGGCGTGAACGCGCCCGCCCGGTACTCGTGTTCGAGCGGGGTGGCGCGCAGCACGTGCAGGTTGTGCAGCTTGACGCCGGCCACGCCGCGCCGCGATAGCTCGCGCGCCGTCTCGCGCAACTGCGGCTCCGTCTCGCCCGGCAGGCCGAACATCAGGTGCGCGCACACGTCGAGAGCCGGGTGCCCGGCGAGCGCCGCCAGCGCCCGCAGCGACTGCTCCCGCGTATGGCCGCGGGCCAGCCAGGCGAGCTGCGCATCGTCGAGCGTCTGCACGCCCAGCTCCACCGAGACGTAATGGGCGCGGGCCAGGTCGGCGAGCAGCGCGAGCACCGCCGGCGGCAGGCAATCGGGGCGCGTCCCCACCACCAGCCCCGCCACCCCCGGCGTGGCGAGCGCCTGCTCGAACAGCGCCGCCAGGCGGCCTACCCCGGCGAAGGTGTTCGTGTACGCCTGGAAGTAGACCAGGAACCGCTCGGCGCCGTATCGCGCGCGGATGCGCGCACCGTTGAGGCGCAGCTGCTCCCCGAGCGTCCGCCCGGCGTGCTCGGGATACGCCGCCGCGCCCCACTCGTCGCAGAAGATGCAGGGGCGCATCCCGCGCAGCCCCTCCCGGTTCGGGCAGGTCTGGGCGATCGACACCGGCAGCTTGTACACCTTGCAGCCGAACCGCTCGCGGTACACCCGGCTCAGCGGGAGATAGCGGGGCTCGGGCGCGGGGGCGGCGCTCATGGCCGGACGGGCGGTAGGGGGACGCGGCATTGGGGTCGCGACCGGCGTCGGCGCGGGTGCGCCCCGACCGCCGGCCTTCGCCGAGGCGCGCCCCGCGACCGGGCTACGGGCGGCTGGGGCGCACCCGCTCAGTTCAGGAACTCCCGCTTCTTCAGCTCGCGCACGTAGGCGGCGACGTTCGGGTCCTTGGCGACCACGTCGTTGATCTCGTTGTCGAACTCGTCGGCCTGCTTCTGCAGCGCGTCGAGGTTGACGCTGAGCGAGAACACCTGGTTCACCTTGGAGAGCAGCGCGTACACCGCCTTGGGGTTCGGGATCGAGATGTAGTACGGCACCGCCGCCCACAGGCTGGCCGTGGGGATGCGCTGGGCCTGCAACTGGTTCGAGAGCACGCCCACGATCCCGGTCGGCCCCTCGTAGTTGGAGCGGGTCAGGCCGTACTTCTCCTCCAGCTCGAGATCGCTGGAGGAGCCGTTGACCTGCACCGGCCGGGTGTAGAGCACGTCGGCCAGGAAGCCCCCCAGCGTCACCATGAAGCTCGCCTCCACCTGGTGGGCCAGCGTAATGACGTTGTTGCAGAACGTCCGCCACTTCAGGTTGGGCTCGGTACCGCGCAGCAGCACGAGGTCGCGCTCGGCCTCGGGCAGCTCCGCATAGTAGAAGTCGTTCTTCTGCCAGCTCAGCCGGCGCGTGCGGCCATCCACCCAGCGCACCGTGGGGCGGTTTTCCGAAAAGACGAAGAACTCCTCCGGATCGATCCGGGCGAACTTCTTGGCCCCATACTCCTTGATGAGCTTGCGCACGGAGTTCGTCGCGGCCTGGCCCCCATCGTTCCACCCCTCGAACGCCGCGATCAGCAGCGGCCGGCGCAGCTTGGGCAGGAAATCCACTTGCAGCGCGTTCAGTTCACCGTTCATGGGCGATCCTCCGGTGGCTGGATGTGTCCGTGTACTTCAAACGCTAGCACGGCTCTCCATCCATTTCACCCTATGCCCAATGCGCGGCGCGGGCAACCTAGGCCGGCGCTTCGCAGCCCACTGCTCGTGGACGCGCCGGTGCACCAGCGCTTGAGAGGACCGTGCTGCGCGCAGGTCAGCGTGCAGGTAGAATCCTGGTGCGTCGCGTGCGGTGCACCCCGAGGATGTCAAGATCAGTATCCGATAGCGTCCCCTGGGCCAGGCGCTCGTGGCAGTATCGCTTCAGCGACGCCGGGGCCAGGGATTCCTTCAGCTCCGCTTCGAGACCCAGGCGGCGCGCGGTCGCCACGATGGACTCGGCGTCCCGTTCGCGCCCCGTCGGCACCGTGACGCGCATCGCGTAGCGCAAGAGGTGCCTTGCATCGTGATGATCGATCCAGCCACGTGCGGCCGCCCAGTCGCGCCATTTCTCGGAAGTGGTGAGTTGCTCTTCGATCACGATGCGGCGCCCATCGCTGAGCTTCACCTCTCCGAATCCCAGCCCGTCCATTGCGCTGGGCAGGGCCAGTTCCGCGATTTCACGCAATTGGGCCCGCAGTGCCTCCAGCCTGGATTCCAGCTCTGCGCATTCCTGCTCGAGCTGATCCTGCCGAACGATCAACGGACGGATTCCATCGACCGAGTCCCCCGCCGCGATGTCCTGTGCCATGGCGCTGCTCCGCTCAAGTTCTTGACCTGAGCCCGTACCGCCGCTCCCTTTCAGTGCGCGTGCGAGTCGTGCAGGTGATCGACGCGGGCCTTGATGATCTTCTCGGCGAGGGGCGCCGGCATCTCGTCGTAGCGGACGAACTTCTGGGTGAAGTAGCCGGTGCCCGAGGTGAGGGCGCGCAGCTCGACGGCGTACTTGAGGGCCTCGCCGAGGGGCACCTCGGCGCGCACCACCTGGCGCTTCCCGCGGTTCTCCATCCCCAGCACGCGGCCGCGGCGGGCGTTGATATCGCCCATCACGTCGCCGGTGTGGTCGGTGTGGACCACGATCTCCAGCTCGTAGACGGGCTCGAGCAGCACGGGCCGGGCCTGCTCCATGGCCTTCTTGAAGGCCATCGAGCCGGCGATCTTGAAGGCCATCTCGGAGGAATCCACGTCGTGGAAGCTGCCGTCGTAGACGGTGGCGTCGATGCCGATCACGGGGTAGCCCGCCAGCACGCCCCGACCCAGCGCCTCTGCGATGCCTTTCTCGATGGCCGGGATGAAGTTCCTGGGGATGGCGCCGCCCACGATGGCGCTGTGGAAGGCCAGCTCCTCGGCCTGGCCGTTGGGCTTGAGTTCGAGCCAGCAGTCGCCGTACTGGCCGCGCCCGCCGGTCTGCTTCTTGTACTTGCCCTGGGCCTTCGAGCCCGCGCGGATCGTCTCCCGGTAGGGCACGTGGGGCGGCTGGTAGCTGGCGGCGATCTGGTACTCGCGCTTGAGCCGTTCCAGCACGAGGTCCAGGTGCATCTGTCCCATCCCGCTCACCAGGAAGTCGCCCGTCTCGGCGCTGTGGCGGAAGCTCAGCGTCAGGTCCTCCTCCATCATGCGGTGCAGGGCGCTGCTGACCTTCTCTTCCTCGCCGCCCTTGCCGCCGATCTGCAGCGCGTAGGTCAGCACGGGCGCGGGCAACTGCAGCGGCGCGAACTCCACCTTGCGCTTGGGCGAGCACAGGGTGTGGCCGGTGTGGGTGTTGTTGAGCTTGGGCAGGGCGCCCAGCTCGCCCGTGCGCAGCACGGTCACCTCCTTCTGCTCCTTGCCGATCAGCTTGAACAGGTGGGCGGGGCGCTCGCCGGTGGAGGTGGCCGGGTTGAAGAGGTCCTCGCCCGGCTTGACCTCGCCGCTCATCACCCGGATCACGCTCAGCCGCCCCGCATAGTGGTCGATCTTGGTCTTGAAGACCAGCGCCGAGAACTCCGCGTTCCCGAAGCTGTCGGCCACGTAGCCGGGCGGCGCGGCATCGGCGGCCTTGCGCTGGGCGCGCCGCGTGGGGGCGTCGGGCAGCAGCGTGACGATGGCGCGCAGCACCAGATCCGCGCCGATGGGGCGGGTGGCCGCGGTGCACAGCACCGGCACCAGCTTGGCGCTGTGGGTGCCCTGGATCAGCCCGCGCAGCAGGTTGGCGGGGTCGAGCGTCTCCTTGTCGAGGTAGAGCTCGAGCAGGCCGTCGTCGGTCTCCGCCGCCGCCTCGCAGAGGCGCCGCCGGTAGGTCTCCACCTGCGCCGCCAGCTCGGGGGGCACCTCCTGGGCGCGCGGCTTCTCGGGGTTGCTGCAATCGTAGGCCTTGGACTCGATCAGGTCCACCACGCCCTTGAACGCCCCCGCCTGCCCCCAGGGAATCTGGACGGCGACGAACCGGTTGTCGAACTCCCCGTTCAACTGCTCCAGCCGCCTGTGGAAATCGGCCTGGTCCCGGTCCAGCTTGCTGATCGCCAGCAGCCGGGGCGTGGCCCGCGCCTCGAGGTACTCCCAGAGCTGCTCGGTCTGCCCCTGCAGGCCCGGCTCGGCGCTGGAGAGCATCACCGCCCCATCCACCACGCGCAGGGCGGCCGCGGTGCTGCCGAGGAAGTTGGTGGAGCCGGGGGTGTCGATGACATCGATCTGGTGGCCCTCCCAGGCGAGCGTGGCCAGAGACGAGTGCGTGCTGGTCTTGTGCTCCCTGGCCTCCGGCTCGAAATCGAGCGCGGAGGTGCCCTGATCCACGGAGCCCATCTTCTTGAGCGTGCCCGCCTGGGCGAGCATCGCCTCAGCCAGCGAGGTCTTTCCGGCGCCCACGTGGGCGACCAGGCCGATCGTGTATAGACCCATGTGCGACCTCCTCGTGTGCGTGAAACGCCGAGGACGGCCAGGCGGACGAACGCTTCCGGCGCACGGGACGGGTTCGACTCCGTTCGAGCCCCGCGAGCTACCTCTGTGACCGGCGCGGAAGGGTGCGATCGCTGCGCCCGGCCGACCCCCGGGCGGACGGCCCCGCCAAGATGCGGGTCCCGGGGGCTCAGCAGCGTGGCCCGGCCTCGATCCCTGAGGCGGGAAACCTCGCCGACCTTAACCCAGCCTCACGCGCGATGCAAAGGCGAGCGGGACGGCTCTGCCGGGCAGGAGCAACCTCCGCTCGAGGGCGCATCAACACGCCGCCACTCGATCTTGCGTTCGGCCCGCGACACCCCACCCCCGTCCCCTCCCCGCCATTGCGGGCCCACGGTACCCGCACCCGACGGGTGCATCCGGCCCACCCCTGCCTACCCCGCGCGTCATGGTCTGGAAGCGCTCGGCACGCAGCGCGACCGCTGAGGCCGGTGAAATATTTTCGCGTGGCCGTTCGCCACAGATTCGACAGCTGCGCCGGGGCGAGAGCGTCCGAAACCTTCGGCCATGGGGAGGAAACTCCAACACCGGAACCTAAACCACCCGCGGGGTCGGCTCCGAACTACTTCGGGGTGGAGTGATGGCTTGCGGGTGACACGATGTGGAATCCTTCAATTCCTGCCGTTCATCATGACCTGCACCGCCACTCCATTAAATTTCCACAATTTTGCAATACGATTACGACACAAAAGGCGACATTGTCGGGCACGGTGCTGAGCGTCGCGAGCCATGACGTATCGCCGGTGGGCAGGAAGTGCAGTGGAACGAACTCATCCAATGAGGGCTGGCTGACGGCGCTGCGCAGTTGACGAGCGCCGATGGACTGTCGTAAACTAATCCGCGCTTCTGAAAGCATAGGGCATTTCCGGCGCGGCAAATGATTCGATCCGGGCCATTCTATGGTTCGATACCGAAAGGTGCCTGTTTGGCATGGGAGTTGATAGCATTGTTGCTGCGATCGGATGAAAGTTACTTAACTTGGAGTGACAACGTCGGACGAAGGTTCGCCGACCAAGTGTCAGCACCAGCCGGACGGCGGAGCCGGACGGCATGCCGTGGATGGCCCCGCAGGGCGGAAGGGTGGGCGAGCTTAGCCCGTGGCCGCAGGGGGCGACCGGATGGAGGGAGAAGCTCTTGATACGCAAACGGACGAACACGCGCCTGGTGGCGCTGACCCTGGCGCTGGTGGGGGTGCTGTGGGCCGGCGCCGCCCAGGCCACGGACCAGGCGTTCAGCGTACAGTTGCAGGTGCGCCGGTCGATTACCGTCACTGTGGACCGCATCCTGGATTTCGGGCTGGTCACCCAGGGCGCCGGCCTTCAGACCGTGCTTGCGGCCGATACCGGCCATACGGCCGGGTTGAACGCCACCTCGGCGAAGTTCTCGATCGACGGGGAACCCAACACGACCGGGCTGGTCGTTTCGCTGCCCTCGACGGCACTCACGTTGAGCAGCGGGGCGAACACGATCGCCGTGACCCTGACCGGACCCTCGTCCGGCACCGTCAACCTCGACGGCACCGGTCTGGGCGGGCCGATCTACGTGGGCGGCACCGTGACGGTCAACGCCGGGCAGGCGACCGGCACCTACACCGGCACGGGTACCATCCGCGTGATCTACCCCTGAGCGCTGGCCCAACGGCATGACTCACTCCGCAGGCGCCATGGCACGCGGGACGGTGAAGATGATGGCGGCAATCGCGGTGGCGGTTGCCGCCATCGTCGTTTCGGCGAACACCCACGCCCAGGCGCTCGTCATCACGAAGATCCGGGATCTGAACTTCGGGCTGTGCGACCAGGGCGTCGCGGCGACGTATGTCGTGGCGGCCGCCAACAACCCCGGCACGGGAGCGTGCATCGGCGCCACTTCGGGGCGGTTCCGGGTGACGGGGGCACCGCGGCAGACGGTGACCATCTCCCTGATTCCCGTGCCGGTCACGATCACCAACGGCACCGACGCGCTCAGCGTCACTGAGAATGCGAGCCCCACCGGCACCCGGAGGCTCAACGCCTCCGGCAACCTGATCATCCATGTCGGGGGCACTGTCACGTTGACGACGGCGTCGCTCTCACAAGACGTGGACCTGATCGGTACAGCCACGCTGAGGGTGCAGTAGCGCCGGAGCGCTGCATGTTCCGCGGGTCGGACCAGGGTGAGCGCTCGCGAAGGCCGTTGCGCTGGGCACATGCGGCGGTGCACACTCGGGGCGGGCGCGTCGCAGGCTGAGCGTGGCCCTCGGCCACCGGCCCCCACGCGCAACATCCCCCCTCTCAGGGCCGCCGGAATGACGACCATGCGTGCCAAAGCAGGTTGCGCCACTGTCACGCTGCGGGCCGGAACGCTCGGCCCTGTGCTGGCGTTGCCGGTGCTGGCGCTGCTGGTGGCGAGCCCCCTCGGGGCCGCCTCGCTCCAGGTCTCGCCCACCCGCTTCGAATTCGCGCTCGACAAGCCGTTCACCAACTTCTTCATCGTCAGCAACGGCAGCGAAGAGGAGCTGCGGGTGCGCATCTATCCGCAGTTCGTCCAGTTCGATGCGGAAAACCGGCCCACCGAACTGGCCCAGCACCCGCTCGATCTCGCGCCCTGGCTGGTGCTCAACCCGCGCCGGGTGACGCTGAAGCCTGGCGAGCGGCGGATCATCCGCTTCTCCGTGCGGCCGCCGCAGAACCTTCAACCGGGCGAGTACCGCACCGTGGTGTTCTTCGAGGAGCTGCCGGGAGAGCCGAAGCCCTTGGCGCCAGGGCAAGCGCAGCGCCAACTGGGGCTGCAGATCAACCTGCTCACCAAGCTGGGCGTGAGCCTGTACGGAGCGTTCGGCGAAAAGCAGCACCGCGTGGACCTGGAAAACGCCCACATCGCCGTGGACGAGAAGGCAGTGACGCTGCTCGGCATCCTGGCAAACCTGGGCAACGCCCACGTCACCATGCAGGTAAAGGCCGAGCTGCTCAATGACAAGGGCGAGGCGGTGCAGCAGGCCACCGAGAACCTGGTGCTGCAGCGCGAGCAGAAGCGCAACTGGCAGCTCCAGTTGAAGCGCCCCGAGCCGGGCGCCTATCACCTGCGCTTCACGGGGCTCTCCCGCGATCTCAAGGTGTTCGAGCGCACCTATCCCGTCGAAGTGAAGGCCACCCCCACCTCCTGACCCGCCGCCCGTGCGACTGCGCCACGTCACCCGCCTGGCCTGGGCCCTGTTGCCGTTGCTGCTGGGGGTGGCGGGCAGCGCGCGCGGCCAGGGCAAGGCGGCGGAGCTTTCGCCCGGGTTCGTGCAGGTGCAGCTCAACGCCGAGCCGCCCATCCCGTTCGTCGAGGTGGTGCTGGACGACGCGGAGCAGCCCTACGTGCTGTTTTCGCGCATGGTCTCGCTGCTCGAGCTGCCGATCCGCTACGACCCCGGCTTGCGGGCCGCAGTGGGCCGGCTGCCCGACGACTCCCACTTCACGCTCAACGCCGAGCGGCTGCTGGTGGAGGTGGGCGAGCACAAGCACGAGCTGCCGCCGGACGCCGTGCGGGTCGTGGCGGGCAAGCTCTATATCCTCTGGAGCGAGTATCCCAGGTGGCTGCCGATCCGGGCGCGCTGGTCCCTGGTGGCCTATGAGCTGGCGCTGACGACCGGCTACCCGCTGCCGAGCGCGGAGCGGCGCCGGCGCGCCCAGTTGCGCGAGCAGACGATGGCCCGCCGCCTGGTGGGCGAGGCCCCGGTGATGGCGCGCGAGGTGCCCTGGTTCGACCCCGGCATGTTCGAATTCCGGGGCTCGGGGGTGGCGAGCCGGGATGCCGACCCGGCGGGAACCCTGAACCTCACCGGCGTCCAGCGCTTCCTCACGGGCGATCTCGAGTACTCGGCCACCGCGCCCGTGGGCGACACCACGGGGCGCAAACCCGATCTGGATTATCTGCGGCTCAAGTTCTACGACTCGGCCCGGGAGCACGAGGGCATCATCGGCGACACCTTCACCACGTTCTCGCCGCTGGTGCTTCCCTTTGCCAGCGTCCGCGGGGCGGCGTTCTTCACGGGCGGGCAACGCCTGCGCTACGGCAGGACCCAACTGGTGGGCACGGCGCCGTTGGGCTCGGAAGTGGAGTTGTACCGGGGCGGGGTGTTCATGGGCTTCTCGCCGGTGGACGCGCGCGGCTTCTACCGGTTCGACAACGTCCCGCTGGGGCAGAGCGAAACCCTGTTCGAGGTGCGCATCTACACCCCCGACGGACGGCGCCTGGTGGAGTTCCAGGCCGTGTCCTCGCAGGAGGAGATGCTGGACCAGGGGGGGTGGGCCAGCCAGGGCGGCATCGGCCGCTCCAACCTGAAGGAGAACCCCTACGACGCCGCCGGGGCCGAGGTGCGCTACGGCATCCTGCCGGGGCTCACGGGGGGCGTCTACGCGGTGGGGGTGCGCGATTACAAGGTGGTCGAGACCGAGACCCTGGCGCGGATGAGCGCCTACGGCGCCTTCGCCTACTGGCGGCCGATCCCCTGGCTGCTGCTGCTGGGGGAGCGCGCCGCCGATGCGGAGCTGCCGGGGCAGGCGCTGCGCTTCGATGGCTTCCTCAGCTTTCCCTGGGGCGCCCTGGAGTACGACCGCCGCACGTATGCCGGCGCGTTCGCTCCGCCGGCCCGGCGCCGTGCCACCGAGTTCGGGGATACGGCCCTGCTCCGGACGGCCAACGACCTGATCCTGCGGGCGCGGCCCCTGCTGACGAACGTGACGCTGACCGGGCGTGGCTGGGCGTATGACGGCGCGCGCGCCTCCAGCGAGGCGGAGCTGCGCATGGACCGCCGGCTCTGGCGCAACCTCACCGCCAGCGTGACGGTGGATCGCCTGCGCTTCCTGGCGGGGAGCGCAGAGGTGGGCGGCGCCGATTCGGTGCAACTGCTCTCGGCCTATGGTTTCGATGCGCTGAACCGCGCGGAGCTGACCTACAACCACACCCGCCCGACCGGCAGCCTCGTGGCGACGACGGACAGCGGAACGCTCACCTACACGAAGAACTACGCACCCGGCTCACCCTGGAGCTACCGGGCCAGCTACACGTCCGAATCCGCCGGCACGGGCCTGACGGAAGTGGCGTTCGGCTACCTCTTCGCCAGCAACTTCCGCATCAACGCCCAGCTCGACAGCAAGGGCGCCTGGCGCGTGCAGCTCGATTACTCGGTGCCGTTCCAGGTGACGGGGCAGGGGGTGAACGTGCTCCCGCCCAACACCTTCGGTCGCGCGGGAATCGAGGGCACCGTGTTCGTGGACGAGAACGGCGACGGCGTCCGCGGGCCCAACGAGCGCGCTGTGCCAGGCGTCAGGATCAACGCCCCCGGCGTGGCGAACCTCGTCAGCGACCGGAACGGCCGGTTCAGCGGCTGGGGCGTGCCCTCGGGCTCGCCGGTGGAGCTGAACCTGGACCTGCTCACCCTGGATGCCCTCTACACGCCCGCCCGCCCGGAAACCCGGCTGCTGGCGCGGCCGGGCGAGAAGATGGTGCTCGATATCCCCATGGTCGCCTCGGGCGGCTTCGACGGGCGCATCGTCACCCCGGGCGGCGGCGAGATCTCCCCCTTGCGCGGGCTGCGCCTGCTGCTCGAAGACGAGCAGGGCCGGACGGCCGGCACGACCACGGTCGAGTGGGACGGCGCCTTCGTGATGGAGGCCGTGCGGCCCGGTCGCTACACGCTGCGCGGCGATGCCGAGCAGCTCGCCGAGCAGCGCCTGGCGATCGATCCCGCCCCCATGACCATCGAGTTCCGCGGCGGCGCCGTGCCCGAGTGGAAGGAGGGGCTGCGGTTCCGCATCGTCCCGGCCCCGCCGGCCGAGCCCGGCGGCGCACCCAGCCCCGTGCCCGGCCGCTGAGCCGCGGCGCCGGTTCCCCTCCGCGCCCGCGCCGCTCAGTTCCAGGAGAGCCGCGAGCTGAGGTTGTGGAAGAAGTAGTGCTTGTCGAAGAAGACCAGCGAGGCCCGGCGCTCGGAGCGGGTGAGGCGCAGCTCCTGGTCGGCCTGGAGCATGCCGGCATCGTTCCCGTCCACCACCACCGTCACCTGCTGGCCCGGCAGCAGGGTCGGCAGGTGCAGCCGGATGTGCGCGCTGGGGGAAAGGATCAGCGCGCGGGAGGTGAAGTTGTACTCGTTGATCCCGTCCAGGATCAGGCAGTCCACGTCGGGCATGACGATCGGGGCGCCGGTCGAGAGCAGGTACCCCGTGCTGCCGGTCGGCGTGCCCACGATCACCCCGTCGGCGCGGATGCGGCGGATCTTCGTGTCGTCCACGAACACATCCACGGAGATCATCCGGTTGGACGAGCGCAGCACCACCTCGTTCACCGCGTGGCTGATGCCGAAGGGCGCCTCGCAGCGCAGCAGCAGCCGCTCGCTCACCACGTAGTCGTCGGCCAGCAGGCGCCGCAGCAGCCGCTCCAGCTCGCCGCGGTCGCCGGCGGTGAGAAACCCCACCGTGCCGAAGTTCACCGCCAGCACGGGGCAGTCCGGGGAAAGGTCGAGCGCCTTGAGCACGGTGCCGTCGCCGCCCAGGGCGATGACCAGGTCCAGCTTCTCCGGCGCGGGGCCCTGGTTGAGGATGTGCAGCCGGGCTCCCACCCGATCCAGCACCGCCTTGAGCTGCGCCAGCGGGTAGGCATCCTGGCTTTCCCGCAGCAGCAACCCGACGGTCCTGAGGCGAATCATCTCGCGTCCTGAGCGAACCCTGCGCTCCGCGCGCAGCGCGGCCGCCGAACCGGGCGCCAGCGGCGGCACAGTGTAAGCCTTCCCGCGGGTTCCGTAAACCACGTTTCCGGCGGGTACCCCGGCGCGGGCGACGCCCCACCCTTGACGCCGTCAAGCGAGCCCGTCGCGCTGCGCGGGCCAGCGGCGCGATTTCAGCGCAAGCGCGACAGGGTCGAATCCGCCGCGCTGTGCCGGCCTCGGCCCCGCCGTGCCGGCATGCGGGGAGCGGTGATCGGCGGCGCGGCCAGCGGCGGCGCCTGCGGTGGCGGGATACCGGGCGGGGTACCGGGCAGGGCGCCGGCGCTACTTGGATTTCATGTCGAAAATCTGATCGCGGAGGGCGCGCCAGATGTTGTGCGGGAAGTCCTCGGGCAGCGACTTCCAGCGCATGATCTCGAGCACGAGCGCCCGCACCTTGCTCCGGCTCAGGCCGCGCAGCTCCCACTTGCGGTAGATATCCTCCTCGGTGGGCGTGAGCGGCTTGTTTTCGAGGGTCTTGCGGTAGAGGAACTTGACGGCGCTGTCGGGGTAGGACAGCACGAAATCCCAGATCGAATCGTCGGTGACGCGACCTGTGCCGTAGACCACGTCGTCCTCGCCCGTATCCTCGAGGCGCGCATCGGGCACGTCGATGATCGGCAGATCCTCGGCCCGGGTCGCCGCCAGCTCCTCCTCCACCGAGGGCTTGGGCGGAGGCGCCGGCTCGGCGCTGATCACATCGACCGTCGGCGGTGCGGCCGGCGCCTCTTCCGCTGCCGGCGCGGGCTCGGCCGCCAGGTGCGGCTCCGCCGCCGGGGGCGCCGGCGGAGGCTGGGCGGCGGCTGCGGCGGGGGCGACGGCCGCGGCCGGCTGGGCGGCCGCCAGCGAGGGCACGACCGGCCGGCGGCGGGGCTGGGGCGGCGGGGCAGCCAGGGGCGCCGCGGTGGAGCTGCGCTTGTCGGGCAGCAGGATCACGAGCAGGAACAGCAGGCCCGCGACCAGGAAGAACGCCGCGTAGATCATACCCTGAAGGTACTTCTCGTAGCGCGGCTTGTCGATAACCTGGAGGGTGTAGCGCACCCCGTCGGAGAGCAGGTAGCTGGTCTCGTTCATCCGCACCACGAAGTAGAACAGCCCCGCTGCGAGCGTCCCCAGGAACAGGGCCATCATCACCATGGGGACGTTCATCTGCATCCGGTTCATGCGGGCACCGTGCGGGTCGTGTGGGCGTGCGTGTGAGCGTGCAACACCCGGCAGGGCTTCCTCCGCGCCCCGTGGACGCGGGGACGGGCGGCCCGCCGGCCGGTTCGAAGATCGGGGAGGGCGCCCCAGGCGGGCGCTTGCCCCGCC
Organism: Candidatus Lambdaproteobacteria bacterium; assembly: GCA_016204605.1. Classification (GTDB taxonomy): domain Bacteria; phylum SAR324; class SAR324; order SAR324; family JACQKK01; genus JACQKK01. Next base: position 5,929 of record JACQKK010000211.1, on the reverse strand, counting down.
CGGGAGACCTCCCTTTCCCTCTTATCGGCGGGAATGGCGGGCGCTTGAGTCCCTGCCGCCTCCGGCGCCACGGCCTCGCCCCTCGACTGGGGCACCCGTCCGTCGCCAGCGCCGGCCCCCGCCCGGGGGTCGCGGCGCCACACCGGCGCCGGCTCAGGGAGCCGGCTTGAGCGGCGCGATCCGCGGGGTACGGTCCCGCTCGGAGCGGGTGGCGTTCTCCTCCCCGAGCAGGGTCTGCCCGGAGGCGTGGATCAGCCCGGCCACCCGCTGCTGCTCATCGGCCTGCCCCATCTCCTGGTACAGCCGCCCCAGCAGCGCGAGCGCCTCGAGCGCGTCGCGGTGGCGCTCCTGGCGCCGGAACCGGCTCTGCACGTCTTCGAGCAGCGCCGCCGCCTCGGAGCGCTCGCCGAGCTCGATCAGCGCCTGGGCGCGGTTGAAGCGATACTGCACGGCGAGCGGCTCCGCCCCGTGCCGGTCGGCCACCGCCTCCGCCTCGCCGTAAAGGCGCACGGCCTTGACCACGTTGCCCAGCGCCAGGAACAGTTGCGCCTGCTGCCACAGCACGTGGCAGTGCAGCTCCGTGTGGCCGTGGGCCTCGGCCAGCGCGCCCGCCAGGTTGAGGTACACCAGCGCGCGCTCGCGCCGCCCCAGCCCGGCGATGCTCTCGGCGACGTGCACCAGCAGCAGCGCCTTGCCGTAGGGGTCGTCCAGCCGGGCGTAGCCGTCCATCACCTCTTCCCAGCCCACTTCCACTTGCTCGTGGCGGCCCTGCTTGCGCAGCCCTTCCAGCCGCTGGTGGCGGGCATAGGTGAGCCACGCGCCGTCGCCGATCTCCTCGAACACCGGGATGGCCTTGTTCAGGTAGCTCAGCCCGAGGTTGAGCGCGTTCTTCTCGATCCAGGCCACGCCGGTGCTGCACCACGCCTTGGCGGCCTGAATGGTCTCCTGCTCGATCATCGCCACTCCGGCTGGATGGCCACGGCATTCGGATCGACGCGCGCGTCGCGTCCCCGATCATTCGTCGCCATTATACATCGTGGCGCGGAGTTCTCGAAGTGCACGAGGGATCGATGCCGACGGCTCCAGTGCCGGGCGATGTGGGACTCTGGCTGCCGGCGCGGTTCGGCGCGCCTCCCTGTAACCATCGAGTGAAGGAAGGGGCACCGGCTGCTTGTACGAGCGGGGCACTACAGTAGGTCGAGGAACTCCTCGACCGTGAGACCCGCTTGCCGAATGATCGCCACGAGCGTGCCTCGCTTGAGGTCCCTGCCGTGGCGCGGGACGGTCACAAGCCCCATCGAGCCGCCCGGTCGCGTGAGGTGGTAGTGGCTTCCCCTGACCCGACGCACTGCGAATCCCGCGCGCTCAAGGGCCTGGATCACCCGTTGTGGCCTGAGCGCCGGGAGTCGCGGCCTCATGCGCGCTTGAGCGAGACCCGCACCGGCTCGCGGATCCGCTCGCGAGGTTCCGGCTGTTCTTCGATCGGGATGGGAATGCCATCTTCCTGGAGAACTTCGAGATAGCCCTGGATCGCATCGACGACCATCGCGCGCGCCTCTTCGAGTGTGTCCCCCTCCGTCACGACGCCCGGAAGCGCGGGCACGGTGACGACGTACCCCCCTTCCTCCGCCGGCTCGAAGACCGCGGTATACACGTATACGTCAGCAGCGATGGTCTCTTTGCGTGGCATGGGGTACGTATAACATGAGGAGGGCCAGGCGTCAGCCGGCTGCGGAGACGCCGGGCGGTGGTGTCCATCGCCCTTCGCAGGGGCTAGCATCGGGGGCGACCCAGCACGGATGGATCAGGAAGGCGAAGCGAGGAAATTTGTTATGCTAACCCGGTTGAAGCTGCAAAATTTCAAATCGTGGGCCGACACAGGTAGCATTCGCCTCAAACCGATTACCGGCCTATTCGGCGCCAACAGTTCGGGTAAGACTAGCCTATTGCAGGCGTTACTGCTTCTGAAGCAGACAGCGGATTCCTCCGACCGCGGCCTGGCACTACACTTCGGGGACAAGAAGGCATTGGTCGATCTCGGGGACTTCCGCAGCGTGATTCACGGACACTCCCAAGAGACGGACATGCAAATCGAATTGGATTGGAACCAGCCGAAACCGTTATCAGTGTCCAATACTTTGGGGCGCGGGGAACCGGTGGTAGAGGACGCGCGGCTCGGATTCTCCACGCATGTTAGGGGTGAGAACGGCGCGGGTGGCAAGTCGTTGAAGCTCGCTGTACCGAGTATCGAATATCGTGTCGGCAACGTCGCATTTGGCATGCACCGCAAGGGCGGCGGTCGCAAAGCCTATGAGTTGTCTAAACGCGGGACTGACTTCGAGTTTGTGCGCACTCAAGGGCGCGCTTGGCCCTTGCCGGGACCTGTGAAATGCTATGGATTTCCGGATCAAGTCCGGGCGTACTATCAGAACGCTGGGTTCCTAGCGCACTTCGAATTCGCGTTCGAGGAGCAGTTGCGACGAATCTATTATTTAGGACCGCTTCGAGCATATCCGGAGCATACTTACTCCTGGGCCGGCGGGCAGCCGTCCGATATGGGACCGGCCGGCGAACTAGCCGTTCACGCCATCCTGTCTTCCCGAGACCGAGGTGAAACGCTCTCACCTGGCTATAAGCGTAGAAGAGTCACGCTTGAACGCTACGTGGCTGATTGGCTCAAACGTCTTGGGCTTATCGCGGAGTTCCGTGTCGAGGCCGTTGCCGAAGGCAGTCAGATATTCCAAGTGAAGGTCAGAAAAGTTCTCGGCGGCACCGAGTCACTCATCACCGACGTGGGCTTTGGAGTCTCACAGATTCTTCCGGTTGTTGTGCTCTGCTTCTACGTGCCAGAGGGCTCGACCGTGATCCTTGAGCAACCGGAAATCCATCTTCACCCCGCTGTTCAGGCTAACCTTGCCGATGTGCTGATTGATGCACACCGAAAGCGCAAGGTGCAAATTATTGTCGAGAGCCACAGCGAGCACCTGTTGCGACGCTTACAGCGGCGAATTGCGGAACAAGAACTCAGCAACGACGACGTGGCATTATACTTTTGCGAGGCTGGCGCGACAGGTTCGACGCTCACTACGCTTGACCTGGACCTGTTTGGCAACATTGCAAACTGGCCGGTGGAATTCTTCGGCGACCAGTTCGCGGAATTGGCGGCAACCCAAGAGGCCCGACTCCAGCGCATGACATCGAATAGGTGAACATGGCGTCCGTTGTGGTGGATACCAATGTGGCACTTGCCGCGAACGGAGATGCGAAACAAGCGAATCCAGAATGCGTGTTAAGGTGTGTGCAAGAACTCATAGAAACCAGGAACAGTCGGCTGTTGTTACTTGATGAAGCGGGGCTGATTCTACAAGAGTATCTCAAGCAAAAACCGCACGGATTTCCCCAAGGCCCTGGAGATGCTTTCCTGGTCTGGGCTCACGACAATCAGGCAAATCCCGCATGCATCCGAACCGTACCCATCACGCCGCTCGATGGTAACGCCCGAGCATTCGCTGAGTTTCCTGACGATCCTGAACTGTCCGCGTTCGATCACAATGACCGCAAATTCGTTGCTGTCGCGCTCGCCAGCGGATTAGCTCCCTCAATCTTGAACGCCACGGATTCCGATTGGTGGCACCATCGGACTGCACTAACACGCAACGGCGTACACGTTGAGTTTCTCTGCCCGCGATTGATGACGGAGCAGGATTGAGCGTTGGCCACGCGTTGCGATCGGCACGCGAATTGGCCGCCTCACTCCAGCCGATGGCGCGGCCTCCGCTCTCCCTGGGGAGAGGGGGCCAGGGGGTGAGGTGCCTCAGTTCGCCGCCTGCCGGAGCTGCTGGGCCTGCGCCTGGTCCTGGGCGAGGTGGCACTGCTTGTACTTCTTGCCGCTGCCGCAGGGGCAGGGGTCGTTGCGGCCGATCTTGGGGCGGACGCGGATGGCGGGCTTGCGGGGGGCGGCCTCGGTCTCCTCGCCGTGGGTGTAGGAGAGGGCGGGGGCCTTGCGCTCGACGGGGCGGGGGGCCTCGGCGGCGAAGTGGGTGCGGAAGAAGAAGGTCGAGGCCTCGCGGCTGATGCGGGTCATCAGCTCGGAGAACATGCGGAAGGCCTCGCGCTTGTACTCGTCGATGGGTTTCTTCTGGGCGTAGCCGACGAGGCCGATGCCCTCGCGCAGGTGGTCCATCGAGAGCAGGTGATCCTTCCACTGGGCGTCGACGATGCTCAGCAGCACCTGGCGCTCGAAGTCCGCGAAGGCGCGCTCGACCTCCTCGGGGCCGGGCGCGACGCCGCTGGTGTGCTGCATCACCCGCCGGATCATCTCGCGCTTGTCCTGGTGCAGCGCCTCGACCTGCGGCATCAGGCGCTCGACCAGGGTCTCGGTCGCGAGGTCGTGGGCCTCCCAATCCACCTGGGGCGGCGCGGCGAAGGTGGCCTCGAACTGGGTCTTGAAGCCCTCCAGGTCCCACTGGTCGACGTGCTTGTCGGCGAGGTGCAGCCCCACCATCTCGTCGAGCGTCTCCTCGGCCATCTCGAGCAGCACCGCCCCCACGTCGCCGCCGAGAATCTCCTTGCGCTGGCCGTAGATGATCTCGCGCTGCTTGTTCATCACGTCGTCGTATTCCAGCACGTGCTTGCGCATCTCGAAGTGGTGCATCTCGACCTTCTTCTGCGCCCCTTCGATGGCGCGGGAGATGAGCACGTGGGTGATGGCCTCGTCGTCCTCCACCTTCAGGCGCGTCATCAGGTTGGCGATGCGCTCGCCGCCGAAGATGCGCATCAGGTCGTCTTCCAGCGAGAGGAAGAAGCGGGAGGCGCCCCGGTCGCCCTGGCGGCCCGAGCGGCCCCGCAGCTGGTTGTCGATGCGGCGGCTCTCGTGGCGCTCGGTGCCGAGGATGAACAGCCCGCCGCGCTCGGCGACGCCGGGGCCGAGCTTGATGTCGGTGCCGCGGCCGGCCATGTTGGTGGCGATGGTGACCCGCCCCTCCTCGCCCGCGTGGGCGATGATCTCCGCCTCCTGCTCGTGGTACTTGGCGTTGAGCACGGTGTGGGCCACGCTGGTGGCCTTGAGCCGGCGGCTCAGCAGCTCCGAGGCCTCGATGGAGATGGTGCCGACCAGGATCGGCTGCCCCGTCTCGTGGATGTCCTCGATCTCCTCGAGGATCGCCTTGAGCTTGCCGTCCTTGGTCTTGTAGATGACGTCGGCCAGGTCCTCGCGGATCATGGGCTGGTTGGTGGGGACCACCGCGACGGGCATGTTGTAGATCTTCTGGAACTCCTCCTCCTCGGTCTTGGCGGTGCCGGTCATGCCCGCCAGCTTCTCGTACATGCGGAAGTAGTTCTGGAACGTGATCGTCGCGTAGGTCTGGCTCTCGCGCTCGATGGTCACGCCCTCCTTGGCTTCGAGCGCCTGGTGCAGGCCATCGGAGAAGCGCCGCCCGGGCATGAGCCGCCCGGTGAACTCGTCGACGATCACCACCTTGCCGTCGTGCACGACGTAGTCCACGTCGCGCCTGAACATGTAGTTCGCCTTGAGGGCTTGGTTCGTGTGGTGCAGCACCGTCATGTTCTCGAAGTCGAACAGGCCGCCCTGCTCCAGCAGCCCCGCCTTGCGCAGCCGCCCTTCGAGCGCGTGACCGCCCTGCTCCGTCAGGCCGATGGAGCGCGAGCGCTCGTCGTGGAAGTAGTCGCCCACGCGCACCACCTCGCGCTCCTCGAGCTGGGCCCAGTCCTCGCGGATGCCGTGCGTCTCCTCGGGCGCGAGCTTGGCCACCTCTTCCTTGCGGATTTCGCGGCTCAGGCCGCCGATCAGGCGCTGGATCTGGAAGTACTTGTCGGTGGACTCGTCGGTAGGGCCGCTGATGATGAGCGGCGTGCGCGCCTCGTCGATCAGGATGCTGTCCACCTCGTCCACGATGGCGAAGTAGAACGG
>JACQKK010000205.1 GCA_016204605.1 Candidatus Lambdaproteobacteria bacterium | reverse complement strand
GCTGGTGCAGGAGAGCCTGCTGCTGCCCGTGTGCTTCTGGGCGGCGGTGAAGATCGGCGCAGTGGCGGTGCCCCTGAACACGGCGCTGCGGCCCGCGGACTACCGGTTCTTCCTCGACGACAGCCGCGCCACGGCGCTGCTCGTCGAGGGCGAGCTGTGGCCCACCCTGGCGCCGGCGGTGGCGGAGCTGCGCCACCTGCGCCACGTGGTCGCGGTGGGCGGAGCCATCCCCGGCCGGCCCGCGCTCGCCGAGCTGATGGCGGCCGAGCCGGCCGAGTGCGAGGCGGAGCCGATGACCCCCGATCTCCCGGCGTTCTGGCTGTACACGTCGGGCAGCACGGGTCGCCCCAAGGCCGCCGTGCACCTGCACCGCAGCATGCCGTGGGTGGTCGAGTGCTACGCGAAGCGGGTGCTCGAACTGCGCGCGGACGATCTGGGGTTCTCGACGCCGAAGATGTTCTTCGCCTACGGGCTGGGCAACAGCCTCTACTTCCCGCCGGCGGTCGGCGGCGCGGCGGTGATCCTGGCCGGCCCCCCCACCCCGGCCCGCGTATTCGAGGCACTGGAGCGCTTCCAGCCCACCGTGTTCTACTCGGTGCCCGCCGTCTACAACGCGCTGCTCGCGACCTACGAGGGGTGGCTGGAGGGCCGCGGCACTCCGCCGCCCCGGCTGCCGCGCCCCGCGCGCCTGCGCTGCTGTGTCTCCGCCGGGGAATGGCTCCCGCCCGAAATCTACCGGCGCTGGCGGCGCCACTTCGGCGTGGAGATCCTCGACGGCATCGGCTCGACGGAGATGCTGCACTTCTACGTGCACAGCCGCCCGGGCCACGTGCGGCCGGGCAGCACGGGCACGCCCGTGCCCGGCTACGAGGCGAAGCTCGTCGATGAGCAGGGCACGGCCGTCCGCGAGGGCGAGGTCGGCGTGCTGCTGGCCAAGGGCGAGTCCTCGGCGCCCTACTACTGGAACAACCGGGAGAAGACCCGCGCCACCATGCTCGGTGCGTGGGTGCAGACCGGCGACCAGTTCCACCGCGATGCCGATGGCTACTTCTGGTACCACGGCCGCGCTGACGACATGCTGAAGGTGGGCGGCTCCTGGGTCTCGCCGCTCGAGGTCGAGAACGCGCTGCTCACCCACCCAGCCGTGGCCGAGTGCGGCGTGGTCGGCCTGCGCGACGAGACCCGTCTCACCAAGCCCAAGGCGTTCGTGGTGCTGCGGGAGGGGTGGCGCGAGGCCCCGGAGCTGGTCGAGGCGCTGCGCCGCCATGCCGCCGAGCGCCTGCTGCCCCACAAGGTGCCGCAGTGGGTCGCGTTCGTCGAGCGCCTGCCGCGTACCGCCACCGGAAAGCTCCAGCGCTTCGAGCTGCGCGCCGAGCGGCTGGGCTGATCGGCCGCTCGCACCCGACGGCCCCGCCACTGACGGCCCAGCGCCCGTCCCCGCGCGACGGCGCCAGCCAGGCCGTGCCCAGAAAGGGAACCTTGCCCCTCCGGCCGTTGCCCCGCCGTTGGCACGGATACCCTACCATGGTAGAGTAGTCGCTGGAGCGAACGATGTGGAGACGATGCCCATGAAAGCCTTGCGCCAGCAGTTCCCGGATCATCAGAACCAGCTCGCCCGGCTGGCCAAGATCGAGGGCCAGCTCAACGGCATCCGCAAGATGATCGAGGATCGCCGCTACTGCGTGGAGATCGTGCAGCAGATCAAGGCCGCCACCGCGGGCCTGCGGCAGGTACAGATGGGCGTGCTGGAGAAGCACATCCACCACTGCGTGCACGAGGCGCTCGAGACCCGCAACCCCGACACGCTCGCGGCGAAGGTCGACGAGATCGTGAACGTCATCGCGCGGATGGATTAGGGGCGGCGACCTCTCCCCCCGGCCCCCTCTCCAAGAATTGGAGAGGGTGAGAACGGCCCTGGGCGCTCCCCGGCGCCTCACCCCCGCCCCTCGCCATTCACAGGGAGAGGGGCGACCGCTCGCGGCCAAGCTCCGCACCTCGCATGTCCGACACCGCCTCCACTCGCCCGGACGCGGGAGAGGGGCCGGGGGTGAGGGCGGCCGGAGCAACCTCACCCTCCCCGGCGCCTCAGCCCTGCCCTCTCCATTCACATGGAGAGGGGCGACCGCTCCCGGCCAACCACCGCGCCTCGCATGTCCGACGCCGACTCCCCTCTCCCGGACGCGGGAGAGGGGCCGGGGGTGAGTGCGGCCGGAGTGAGGGCGCCTGCCGCAATTCAGTTGCAATCGCCCTTGGGCCGCGCTAGGTTCCGGGGCATCCGGGGAAGGGAACTGCAATCCCACGGCCGTGCGGAACTGGCGGGTGCCCGGCGCCATGGTGGAAAAGACATGGCGGAAAAGAAACGCGACAAGACCTACTTCAAGGTGAGCTTCACCAACGAGAACGAACTGTTCGAGCTCTGCGTCCGCACCGTGGGGCCTTCGGATATTTACGGGATGGTCGAGCTGGCGGGCTTCATCTTTCCGGAGGGCAAGCTCGTCTATAATCCGAGCGAAGAACGAATCAAGCGGGAGTTCGCCGAGATCCGGCGCACCTTCATTCCATACCATGCCATCGTCCGCATCGACGAAGTCTCCGACTCGCGCCAGAGCGAGTTCAAGGTGGTGCCGCTGGACCCGGCGCGACGCCCGGTGCGCGACCCCATGCTCAAGAAACCCGAAGGATAGTTCAGCGACACCGGCGCGCGAGTTCCGTGCGCAGGCGCAGGATCGCGCAGCGTTTCCGGTAATAGATCCAATGACATGCGTCAAGAGAACCTGGGTTGTTATGATTGTTGGACCACGGTTTGCGCAAAATCGTCAGTCTATCGACCGCTGGCGCATGGAAATCGAACTTGATTTTCCCCACACGTCTTGTGTATATCTGCGCTCGATCACCCCAGGTAGGCACCGCATCCCGTTCGGAGTGCGCGGCCACAGGGCGGTGGCCGGCGGTCCAGCCGCCGGGAGCAGGGAGTTTACATTCGATGGCATCCTGGATAGGAAGGGAGCCATCCGCGGGGGTTCTCACTGAGACCGCACGGTCTGGAGGGAACGGACGCCGCAGGTGCTTGCGGCGCTTCCGGGTTCGGAGGCGCACGATGCGCCCAGAGTGACCGGAGCACGGCCGGAATCGGTCGCTGCGCCGGTCGTACCGCCAATCGGGTCGCTGACCGGTTCGAGGTCGTGACCACAGCGCAGGAGGAAAGCAGCGGCAGTTTCGCTCACCAAGGGCTCCCCGGGGGGAAGGTGCGGGGCGATGATAAGAGGCTTCGCAGGGCTCGGGCTCAACGGTAGGTTCACCCCTAGATTCTCCGAGTTGGTCAAGGCGTCGAGCCAGTCGTCTATACGGTGGTGGTGTCATACGTTTGTCGGACGGTGGGATCATTGGTCTTAAACGGTGGTGTCACGGTTTGTCGGACGGTGGTGTCACCCGCCGCACGCTGGCGGCGGCAACCAACAAAGGAGTATGCACAAATGAGCATCTTCGGGAGAGCCGCGGTCGTCGCGGCCGTGGTGATGATGGTGCTGGGGCTGGCCTTGACGGCCTCCGCCCAGGAAGAGAAGTCGAAGGGGCCGCAGTTCAGGGGCGATTTCCAGACCAGCTTCGGCCAGTTGTCCACTTCGAGCTCGGGCGATGGCGCGGCGTTTGTCACCGGCTCCGAGCTGTTCTCCGGGCTTGAATCGAACATGTACTGGAGCGGCGGCTCGGGGGCCCTGACGACGGACGCCCGCTGGCGTATCCGCGGTGTGGACCGCACGCTGTGGGGCGCTACTCACACGGGCACGACGGGCACGAAGGCCCGCAGCGGCCCCACCAACGACCCCGATCTGAACGACGTCAGCGCTTACGGGTTCAGTGCGTTGCGCCTGTGGGTGAACTGGCGGCCGGTCGAGAACCTGCGCATCCAGGTGGGCAGGCTGACCTCGGTCGACATCCCCGGCTCGTTCTTCTCGGACATCGACGCCGGCCAGCAGCCGATCCGCGTGCAGGACGGCCTGGTGCTGGGCGAGAACGGCGACGGCATCGACGTGACTTACAAGATGGGCGCGCTGACCGCGGGCGTGGCCCTGTTCGCGAACTGTGCGGGCTCGACCGCGTGCGACGGCGGCTTGACAGGGGCGACGACGACATACGCCAAAAGTGCAACATCCAACACGGTTACGGCTACCACCAATAACGGCGGCACGTTGTACAACGACCAGACGCTGATGCCGCACGTCGGGTTCAGCCAAGGTCCGATCAAGTTCTCGGCCCGCTACGTGATGGCCTCCGGCACCGTCGCGACAGCCGCTGCAGGGGTGAAAGGTCAGCCCACGGCCGCATCGACGGTAACCAACTCGGTGTCGAGCAGCATGCTGCACGCCGGCGGCAGCTTCGCCATGGGCTTCGGCAGCGTCTCCCTCGACTACCAGACCTGGACGCGGAACATCAAGCTGACCGGTGAAAGCGACCGAGAACGCGCCGTGTTGGGGTTGGCCCTCCGGACGAAGATGGGCGTCGAGGCCATGTACGTTACCGACTCGAACGTCACGGTGAAGAACACGACGGGCGAGGCCAAGCAGGATCTCGCGGTGATCCAGGTGCAGTACCTGATGAAGGTTGGGCAGGGCTCCTGGGGCCCGGTGTTCGCGCAGGAAACGGTGGACTTCAAAGACGGCGCGACCGTGACGAACGGCTCGAAGGACTACACGTTGAGCGCGCAGACGATCGGCGTGGTGTTCAAGACAGCCTATTAGGCCGGGCCTGTTCTTCACGCCACTGCCAACTTCTGTACTTCCCGACGCCCCCCGGAGCGAAAGCTCCCGGGGGCGTTTCGGTTTCGTAACGGCGACCTCACCCTCCCCGGCCCTCCCTCTCCCCAGGGAGAGGGAGGGAGCGCAGAATCGGCCACGACGGCGGATCGCAGCCCCTCTCCCTGGGGAGAGGGGCGCGCCGGCGCCAGCCGGCGGGGGTGAGGTCGCGGGCCGGCCCCTCACCCCCCGGCCCCCTCTCCCGCGTCCGGGAGAGGGGGAGAATCCTACGGATTGACGAGGCAGGTTGCCTGGCCTGGAGCGATCGCCACTCTGCATCACCGATGGAGAGGGGGTGGGGGTGAGGCCGTGGGGCGCCCCGGGCCATGGTTTCCCCCGGTCCGCCGCATCCTGTCGGGCTCGCGGGCGACTGCGCGTGTGCCTTGGACCAACGGCCCGGGCAAGTCCAAAGTCGCCGCTTCCGTCCGGGATTGCGCGGCAGGTCAAGAGTGCGATTGCCCTGCAAAACCCCTCCCCCGGCCCCTCCCCGCCATTGCGGGTAGGGGTGCCCTAAGGCCGGGGTGGGGTTGCCGGCCCGACGCCACAGCGATCCACTCCGGGGAGGGAGGCCGGAGGGCGCCGGGCAGCGCTCCGCAGGCCTTCGCCGCGACCCTGACGCCCACAGACGGCATGAGTTGACGGACGACTTTGGACTTGCCCTGGGACCAGCGGCCCGGGTGCGTTGATCTTCCGTGAGCGAGGGATTAGGCTTGGGACCTCCCCCAAAGTTCTGCGCCAGCCACCCGATGCGCCAGGGCGTCATGGAAGGGCTGAAAGAGGAATGCGGAATTGTTGCCGCCTACCAGATGGGCGGGGCGGTCGCCCGCAACGTGGCGCCGCTCGTGGTGCGCGCACTCGTCGAGCTGCAGAACCGGGGGCAGCTCAGCGCCGGCCTCACCAGCTACAACCCCAAGCGCGACCGCATCCTGCAGACCCACAAGGAGGTGGGCACGGTGCACGAGGTGTTCCGCCTCAACAACCGCCAGCGGAGCAGGAAGCTGCTCGACGACTACGCCGGCGTGGCCGCGATCGGTCACAACCGCTACGCCACCAGCGGCAGCGAGGAGTCCTCGCTGGCGCAGCCGTTCGAGCGGGTGCACGGCCGCATGTGGAAATGGTTCGCGTTCGCCTTCAACGGCAATCTGGCCAACTACGACGAGCTGAAGTCGGCCCTGGAAGCCGTGGGGTATCACATCACCTACCATACGGACACGGAGGTGATGATGCACCACATCAACAAGGAGTTGCAGGGCGAAACGCTGCCGGACTTCACGAAGGTGTTCGCGAATCTCTCGGAAGAATTCGACGGCGCGTACAACATCGTCTTCCTCAACGCCGCCGGCGACATGGTGGCGATGCGGGACCCCCTGGGGATCAAGCCGCTCTGTTACGCGGTGCACGACGACCTGCTGGTGGTGGCCTCGGAAAGCATCGTGCTCACCAACCTCGGCATGGACGACTACCGCACGCTGCATCCGGGCGAGCTGCTCATCGCCAATGCCGGAGGCTACCGCGTCGAGCGCTACGTCCCGGAGCGGAAGCGCGCCTACTGCTTCTTCGAGTGGGTGTATTTCTCGAACCTGGCCTCGAACCTCGAGGGGCGGTCGGTGTACAAGGTGCGCCAGGCGATCGGCGAGCAGCTCGCGGGGCTGGAGAACCCCGCCAAGGTGCAGGATCACCTGGTGATTGCCGTGCCCGAGACGGCCAAGGCCGTCGCCAACGCCTTCGGCTACCACCTGGGGCTGCCGGTGGTGGATGGGCTGCTGCGCAACCGGTACGTGGGGCGCACCTTCATCGATGGCGCCAACCGCCTGGATGCGGTGCGCATGAAGTTCACCCCCATGCGGGAGGTGATCGAGGACCGCAAGGTGTTCCTGGTGGACGATACCCTCGTGCGCGGCACCACCCTGCAGACCGTGATCCACGACCTGCGCGAGCGCGGCCGCGCGCGGGAGATCCACGTGCGGATCGGCAACCCGCCGATCATGGGGCCGTGCTTCTACGGCATCGACATGCCGACCGTCTCGGAGCTGTTCGCCCCCGCCTTCCTCGATGGACGCCCGCAGCCCGAGCTGCCCCAGCCCGTGCTCGACGAGATGGCGCGCAGCCTCGGCGCCGACAGCCTGAAGTTCCTGCCGGTGGAACGGCTGGTGCAGGCCCTCGGCATCCCCGCCGATAGCCTCTGCAAGGCCTGCATCGACACACGCTACCCCACCGCCGCCGGTCAGCAGCGCTACGAGCAGGCGCTGCGCGCCTTCCGCTCGCCCCAGCCCAACCGCGTGGCGACCCTGAGTCGCTGAGTGGCTGGGCGGATCACGCGCCCACCCGTCTTTCCGCCGCGATCGCTCCGGCTCCGCTTCGCCGCCGCAGGCGTCACTTGCGGTCCGGGGCCCCCGGCTCAAGCGGGGGTGTCGGGGGCGGAGCCCCAAACGACCCGGCATCACTTGTCGTTCGAGACGGCAATGGAAGGAGCGTCCCCGCCCAGGCGGATTGGCGACCTGGGGGCGAACCTGCGGCGCGCGGCATGGCCGTCGCCACGCCGCGAGACCTGCGCTGCTACTTGGAGGTGGCGACGAACACGCCGTCCCAGGCGGCCGGGGGCGGGTTCTTCTTGAATTCGGTGCAGCGTTCGATGAACGCCCTGGAGGGCGGATCGTCCGGGATCACCTTCATGGCGCCGTTGAAGTACTTGACCGCCTCGTCCCACTGCTGCTGGCGGTAGAGCTCGAGGCCCTTGTGGAAGTACGCGTAGCCCTTGACGTGGGCCTCGTCGAGCTCGCCCTTGCGCGCCACGAGCTCATAGATGCGCACGGGGGTCTGGATGCCGATCACCCGGATCAGGTCCAGCTCGCGGGCCTCGATGCCCTCCTTGGCCTCCTCGTAGGTGAATTCGCTGATGCAGGTGTAGCAGTAGTAGTTCTTGTTCGCGCCTTCGAGCCGGGCCGCCAGGTTCACGGCATTCCCCATCATCGTGTAGTCCATGCGGTTCTCGGAGCCCATGTTGCCCACGACCATGTCGCCGGTGTTCAGGCCGATGCGCATCTTGAGCTCGGGCTTGCCCTCCTTCTTCCACATCTCGCGCAACTCGGCGAGCTTGTGCTGCATGTCCAGCGAGACGTGGCAGGCGCGCAGGGCGTGGTCCTCGTAGGACAGGGGCGCCCCGAAGAAGGCGATCACCGCATCGCCCTCGTACTTGTCCACGGTGCCGCCGTATTGCAGGACGATGTTGCTCATGTGGGTCAGGTACACGTTGAGCAGTTGCACCAGCTCCCCCGGCGTCAGCTTCTCGGAGATCGTCGAGAAGCCCTGCACGTCGGAGAAGAAGGCCGTCATGTGGCGCATCTCGCCCCCGAGCTGGAGCAGCTTGGGGTTCTCGATGATCTGTTCGATGACCTGAGGCGAAAGGTATTGCTGGAACGCGCCCCGGATGAAGCGCTTGTCGCGGTCGGTCACGAGGAACCGGAACAGCGTCACCCCCGCCCACACGCAGACGATCACCAGCGCGACATAGACCGCGGAGGTCCAGGTGAGCAGATCCTGCACCATGAAGCGGTGGGCCACCGTGTAGCCGAGCAGCAGCGCGATCGCCAGCGCGAAGCCGTACATCGGCTTGAGGTTGGGCAGGGTCACGCCGAGCAGCACCCCCATGGCCAGCAGGATCATCACCGTGAACAGGTTGTTGGCGTCGGAGAGCCGGAAATAGCTGTCCGAGAGTATGTTGTCGAGCAGCGTCGCGTGCACCTCCACCCCGGGATACGCCACCGCCACCGGCGCCGTGCGCAGGTCGTAGATGCCGATCTCGGTGGCGCCGACCAGCACGATCCGCCCCTCCAGCGCCTCCTTGGGGACGTTCCCTTCGATGATGTCGTAGATGGAGTAGTGGGGGAACGTCTGCGGCGGCCCCTTGTAGTTCAGCATCAGGGAGCCGTCGTAGTCGGGGAAGATGCGCAGGTCCCCGATCTGGATCTGGAACACGCTGCCGTTCTCGTCCGCCTCGACGGAAATGCCGGAGGCCCCGAGGAAGTGGCGGACGATCTGCAGGTCCAGCGACGGATAGATGTTGTCCTTGTAGCGCATCAGCAGATGCACGCGCCGCACGGTGCCGTCCTCGGCATCGGGGTTCATGTTGAAGAACCCGGAGAAGATGCCGCCCTTGAAGATCTTCTGGATGTTCGACTCGGCCGCGACGCCGATCGGGATGCGGTACGGGGAGATGATGCCCTTCATCAGGGCGATCTCCGACCCGGCGATGCGCTCGGCGGATTCCGCCAGCGCCTGCGGGCTTTCGTGGGTGATCGCCGCCTGATCGGTGAAGAAGAAGTAGCCGAGCACCGTGTTCTTGCCCAGGCCCATGGCCTGCCCGAGCTTCGCATCCCCATCGAGCCGGCGCTTGGTCTCCTCGAGATAGGCGATGAAGCGGGCCGCCTTGCCCGTGTCGTTGAAGCCGAGCTTCTGGAACTGCTGCTTGTAGGAATCGGTGACGGAGAGCCCGCTGGCTTCCTCCGCCTCCGAAAACACGATGTCGAGCCCGATGGTGTGGACCTTGTACCGCTCGTTGAGGGCCTGGATCAGTTGCGCCATGCGCTCGCGCGGCCAGGGCCACCGCCCGTATTTGTCGACGCTCTTGGTATCGATGGTGGCGATCGCCACCAGGGGCGAGTGGGGCTGCACCGCGCGGTTCTTCAGGATGAAATCGACCCACTTCTTGTCGATCAGCTCGAGGAAGCTGCCGCTGGGACTCACCACGTCGAACACGAACTTCCCCGCGATCACCAGCGTGATCAGCAGGGCGATCTTGAATGCCGAGGGTGCGATGAGGCGCTTCAGCATGAAACCTTGAGCCAAGATTCGGTAGCCGTCAAAATCCGATGTTTCTCGGCAAATACCACAGGGCGATCGGAATGGACAGCCCTATCCCGCGCGCCCCCCCCCGGCGAGATCCACTTCGCCTGCTCCAAGTCGGCGCCGAACGCCGTCATGATCACCGGCAGGGCCGCGTTCACCGCCGCGGTGTCGAGGATGGCGATGAAGGCGCCGACCATCGTGGTGAACAGCACCAGCCAGCGGTTCACACGGCCGGGCGTCGGGGTCTGTGCCATGGGGTTCGAGCCGGGCGCGGCACATACGGGAGAACCGCGGAGCCCTGGCGCTCATTCCGATTCCACTTCTATGCTGCCATAAATAACCGCGCGCCTGAGGAGCCTTGCGGAGCAGGGCGTCTCGAAGGCCGCGGCCCGCCCACGCGCCCTTCGAGACGCGCTCCGCTTTGCTACGCGCTCCTCAGGGACGCGGAGTTTTCTTTCACGATTGAAGGAGAAATGGAATCAGGCGCCCGCGGCGCGCTGCCGCGGCGTGCGGATCAGCAGCGACAGCATGATGCCGATCATGGCGATGGTCGCCGAGATCAGGAACAGGTTCTGGTATGCGATCGCGGTCGCCGCGATGCGCACTCGGCTCCGCAGGACGGCTGCGGCTGCGGCCTTGGCCTCCTTGCGGTTGAACCCGAGCTGCTTCGCCGCCAGCACGACATCGTAGCCGCTCCTGGCGTCGGCGGACGACCAGTGCCGCGACCCGGTCGAGCTGGGCAGGTCCTGCGTGATCATCGCGCCCCTGCCCATCAGCTCGCCCTGGATGATGGTCTGCCGGTTGAGCAGGAGGCTGAGCATGCCGATGGTGAGCGCCCCTCCGTAGCGCTGGGTCAGGTTGAGCATCCAGGCACCGTGGCCGGCATCCTCGCGCGGGATGGCGTTCAATCCGATGGTGATGACCGGCGCATTGATGAGCGCCAGACCGATCCCGCGCCAGACCTGCGCCACCATGATGTCCCAGCTCCCTGTCGCCGGATCGAGGCTGGCGTATTGGAACAGCGAGAAGGCGGAGAGCAGGAACCCGAAGGCGGTGGGCCACTTGCCGCCGATGCGATCCGTGAGCGCCCCCGCGATCGGCATCATCACCACCATCGCCACCGAGCCGGGCATCAGCAGCAGCCCCGTGTGCATGGCGTCTCGCCCCTGCACGCGCTGGACGAACAGCGGCACGAGAAAGGTGGCCCCGTGCAGCGCCAGCGAGCGCAGGTTGTTGAGGATCATGGCCAACGCGAAGTTCCAGTGGCGGAACAGTCGGAGCGGCATCAGCGGGTGGGGCGAATCCCACTCGACCGAGATGAACAGCACGATCGCGACGAGGGTGGTACCGGCGCCGAAGAAGATGATGGTCGAAGTCCAGCCTTCCTCGTCGCCGTTGTCCACCGTCAGCAGGAAGCCGATCAGGAAGGTGGCGAAGGAGAGATAGCCCACCCAGTCGAACGGAAGGTGCTGGGCATCCCGGTCGCGCGGAAGGGTGACCGAGGCCAGCAGGATCAGCATCAGTCCCGTGGGCACGTTGATCCAGAAGATGGAGCGCCAGCCGAAGTACTCCACGAGGAAACCGCCGGCGGTGGGGCCCATGGTCGAGCCCACCATCTGCCCGATCCCCCAGATGCCGATCGCCTTGCCGCGCTCGCTGCTCGGGAACGTGCGGGTGATGATCGTCAGGCCCGTCGGCTGGATCATGCCCGAGCCCATGCTCTGGAAGATGCGCGCCGTCACCAGGCTCTCCAGGCTCCAGGAGATCGAGCAGACGGTCGCCCCGGCGATGTAGATCGTGAGGGCGAGCATGAACACGGGCCCGTACCCGAGGCGGCGGCCCAGCCAGCCGGTGGCAGGCACCGTGGCGGCGGCCGTGAGCATGGCGGCCGTGGTGACCCACTTCGCCTGCTGTACGTTGACCCCGTAGGTGGTCATGATGTTGGGCAGGGCGATGTTCACCGTCGTCGAATCGAGCACGGCCAGGAACCCCCCGATCATGGCCGTGATCAGGATCAGCATCCGGTTCGCGCTGCCGGGTGCCGTCGCCATCAGCGCTCCTCCGCAGGCACGGTGCGCCGGGCGCGACCGCGGGTTGCTGGGCCGAGGGGTCTCATCGGGCCGTGACCGCTGCCTTGGCGGCGGCGTGGTGGGCGGCCGCCCCCTTCGCGGAGAGCAGTAGCGCGGGGATCAGTCCGGTGATCGCCACCAGAGCGGCGGCGAAGAAGACGTTCTGGTAGGCGATGGTCGCCGCCGCCTTCGAGGCGTGCTGGCGCATCGTGCCCCGCACGAATTGCACGGCGTCGCTCCGGGTCAGCCCGAGCGCCCGCGCCCGGGTCACCAGGCTCCCGGCCGGGCGCGTGGCCACCATGGCCGCGGTGCCCATCAATTCGGTCTGGCGGCCGATCTGCTGGTGGAGCGCCAGGCTGAGCACGGCGATGACGTGGGCGCCGCCGTAGCGCTGGGCCATGTTGAGCATGGAGGAGCCGTAGCCGGCGTCCTCCCGCGCGATGGCGTTCATGCCCGCCGTGGTGACGGGGGCCATGATGAAGGCCACCCCCAGGCCGCGCAGCAGCTGCCCGAGCACGATCCACCAGGTGTCGGTCATGGGGTCGATGCCACTGTAGAAGAACATGCCGTAGGACGCGGTGAGGATGCCGAACACGGCCGGCCAGCGCCCGCCGAAGCGGTCGGTGAGCGTCCCCGCCACCGGCATGGCCACCGCCATCATCATCGCCCCCGGCGCCATCAGCAGTCCGGTGTGCAGCGGGTCCAGCCCCTGGATGCCCTGCAGGAACAGCGGCAGCAGGAATACCCCGCCGAACAGGCTCAGGGAGCGGAAGACCGACAGGATCACGGCCAGCGCGAAGTCGAGCGACCGGAACAGCCGCAGCGGCAGCAGCGGGTGCGGCTCATGCGCTTCGATCGCCAGGAACGCGGCGAATGCCGCGAGCGTCACCAGGAACCCCACCTGGATCAGGGTGGAATCCCAGCCCTGCTCCTCGCCGTTGCCCACGGTCAGCATGAACACGACCACGAACACCGCGGAAGCGAGGAAACCCTTCCAATCCAGCGGCACCTGCTGGCTGTCGCGCTCGCGGGGAAGCGTGACGGAGGCCAGCAGCATCAGCACGAGACCGACCGGCGTGTTCATCATGAACACCGCCCGCCAGCTGAACAGCTCGGTGAACAGGCCGCCCAGGGTCGGTCCCAGGGTCGGTCCCACCATCGCGCCGATGCCCCAGATGCCGATGGCCCGGCCGCGCTCGAAGGGCGGGAATACGCGGGTGATGATGGCCATGCCCGTCGGTTGCAGCGCGCCCGCCCCGATGGCCTGCACGGTGCGGAACGTGATCAGCGAGGTGAAGCTCCACGAGAGCGCGCAGAGCGTGGCGCCGAGGATGAACAGGCTCAGCCCCGCCAGGAACAACTGGCCGAACCCGATGCGCCGGCCCAGCCAGCCCGTGAGAGGCATCACGGCGGCCGCGGTGAGCATGTTCACCGTGGTCACCCACTTCACGTCCTCCACCCCCAAGCTGAATGCCGTCATGATGTAGGGCAGGGCGATGTTCACCGCCGTCGCGTCGGCGATGGCCATCAGCGTGCCCACCATCACCGTGATCAGGACGATCCAGCGGCTTGCCTGGGAGGGGCTGCCTGCCATTTAGTTGGAGTCCACCTGAATCCGCACCGTGACGTTGAGCCCGGGAACCAGCCGCGGGAGCGTATCCTGCGCCCAGTCGATCCGCACGGGCACGCGCTGCGTCACCTTGATGAAGCTGCCGCTCGCGCTCGAGGAGGAGAGCAGCGAGAAGCGCGAGAGCGTGGCGGCGAACTGCGGCCCCACGCGGCCCCTGAACACGCGGCCCGGGTAGGCATCGACCACCACTTCGACCGGCTGGCCGACCGCGACCCTGGCGATCTGCCCCTCTTCGAGGTTGGCGACCACCCAGGTCTTGCCGGTCTCCACGATCTGAAACACCCCCTGCTTGTCCTCGACCACCTCGCCCGCCTGCACCCGCCGCCGGGCCACGATGCCCTCCACCGGAGAATACAGCACCGCGTCCGCCAGGTCCGTCTCGGCGGAGGCCAGCTGCGCGCGCGCCACATCGAGCTCGGCCCTGGAGCGGTTCACCTGCTCGTCGCGCGAGCCGGCCTGGAGCAATTGCAGGCGCCGCCGGGCCACATCGAGCTTCGCCTGGGAATCGGCCAAGCTGGCCTTGGCATTGTCGAGCTGCTCCATGGTCACGGCCTTGATCTTGGCCAGCCGCTGCATCCGGTTCAGCTCCACCTGCCGGCGCCTGAGCTCCACCTCGCCCACGCGGATCTCCGCGCGGGCGACGTCGATCTCCTCCGGACGCGTGCCGCGGGTGAGCTCCTGCAGCCGCGCTTCGGCCGCCTCGACCTGGGCCTTGGCCTGCTTCGTCTGGATATCGAGCTTGTCCGTGGCCAGCCGCAGCAGCACCTGGCCCTTCTGCACGCGGTCGCCCTCCTGCGCCAGCACCGCGTCGACGCGCCCCGAGAGCCGGGCCGAGACCGACACGATCGGCGCATCGACGTACGCGTCGTCCGTGCGCACCGTCCCGCGCAGAAACACGAACCAGTAGGTGCCGTACCCCAACACCCCCGCCGCGATCAGACCCAGCACCAGCCACAGCTTGAAATTGCGGTTGGACTTGGGCACCGGGGCCCTGCCACCCACCATCTGGGATTCCGGCGCGGGAGCGGGAGCCTCCGCTTGCGGCTGTGGTGCGGAAGCGGCACGGGCGGAGAAGGGATTCGTAGCCATTGCGTGAAGGGACCGATGGGTGGAGGTGGACAGCAATTGCCCCTGGTTCGGGACGCGCGGCCCCGATGCCGCGTGGCGGCTCGATCTGGGGTGCATAACATGCGCCGCTACGCGCGGCGGCCGTGCGGCACAAGGTGCGCGATCGCCTGACACGACCCCGCCCGCCAGTGCAGGGCCGGTGGGAAACTGCCGGATGCCGGGTGGAACGCGCCTCGACGGGCCGTCCCGCAGCGATGCCCCAGGAGTCTGGCGCTCGACCGGTCCAAGGAGGGCGGCCGAAGTTGTACCACCGGCATGGGTCTATACGTCCACTTGTCACATCCAAAATCCCGATGTCAAATGGCATCAATCGCGACCGGCATGGGGACGGTGCGCAAATCCCGACCAATGGGGGCTGGCGGTGCCCGGCCGTTCATCGACATACGGACGATCGGCGCGGCGATCTCCCCTTCCCGGAGGCGGGGGTGGCCGCGTCGGAACGTCCGAACCCCCTCGCTTCACGGCGGGGCCTCGGCCTGCGACCACACCTCCGGCCGGTTGCGCCGGCGCGGCGGACTTCTCCAAGGCCGCGCGTCCGACGGAGGGCGGCCCGCTTCTCGCCGCCCCCCTTGGCCCGCGCCGGGGTTTGGTGGCAGAATGCGGCCGGGAGTGAAGGGGCGGGGGTCGTCCACGTGCGGAGCCCGATCCGGCACGAGGCAGGACGGCACGCCTCGCCCGTCCCCCTGCCGCAGCGCACCCGCAATGAGCCCGCCATGACGCCGACCAATCTCCTGATCCTGATGTCGGACCAGCACAACCGGCAGGTGCTGGGCTGCTACGGCCACCCGGTGGTGCGCACGCCGAACCTGGACCGCCTCGCCGCGCGGGGCACGCGCTTCACGGCCGCCTCCACCCCCTCGCCCATCTGCGTGCCGGCGCGGGCGAGCTTCGCCACCGGCCGTTGGTGCCACCAGACGGGCCACTGGGATAACGCCCACCCGTACCACGGCGACGTGCCCTCCTGGGCCCACCGGCTCACGGCGCAGGGCACCCCTGCCGTCTCGATCGGCAAGCTCCACTACCGCGACAGCAGCGACCCCAACGGCTTCGCCGAGGAGATCATGCCCCTGCACGTGCTCGATGGCGTGGGCGACCTCTACGGCCTGATCCGGGGCGATGACCTGCCGCTGCGCAAGAAGAACCGCGGCTACGTGGCCGATGCCAAGGGTGGCGAATCGCCCTACACCGAGTATGACCGCAAGATCACCGCCGCCGCCCGGCGCTGGCTCCGCGAAGAGGCGCCCCGCCACCGCGACCGGCCCTGGGTGCTGTTCGTCTCGCTGGTGTGCCCCCACCCCCCGTTCACGGCGCCGGAGGCGTACTACCGGCTGTACCCGCAGGCCGACCTGCCCTGGCCGGTGCAGTGCGGCCCGGAGCACGTGCCGCTCCACCCCTCCATCGAGGACTACCGGCACAGCCTGAACTTCACGGGGTTCTACGACCCTGCCACCATCCGCAAGGCCCTGGCGGCGTACTTCGGGCTGGTCTCGTTCGTGGACGACAACGTGGGGCAGGTGCTGGGCGCCCTCGAGGAAGCGGGGCTCGCCGGCTCGACGCGCGTGCTCTACACCTCCGACCATGGGGAGAGCCTCGGCCGCCGCGGCATCTGGGGCAAGAGCACGCTCTACGAGGAATCGGCCGCCATCCCCATGCTGCTGGCCGGCCCCGGCGTGCCCGCGGGCGCCGCCTGCACCACGCCGGTCTCGCTGGTCGACGGCTTCCCCACCGTGCTCGACTGCGTGGGGGCGCGGCCCGACCCCGCCGACCGGCCGGTCGGCCACTCCCTGCTCGGCATCGCCCGCGGCGAGACCCCGGCGCGCACCGTGCTGAGCGAGTACCACGCCATGGCCTCGCGCGCGGGCAGCTACATGATCCGCCACGGCGACCACAAGTACATCCGCCACGTGGGCTACCCGCCCCAGCTTTTCGATCTGGCCCGCGACCCCGACGAGCTGCACGACCTGGCGCCCGAGCCGGCATCGCGCCCGCTGCTGTGGACCTGCGAGGCGGCGCTGCGCACCCTCCTCGATCCCGAGGCGGTCGACGCCCGCTGCAAGGCCGACCAGCGCGCCATGATCGAGCGCCACGGCGGCAAGGCCAAGGTGCTGGCCCGGGGCACCTTCGGCAACACGCCCGCCCCCGGCGAGCGGCCGTCGTTCGTGAGCTGAGCCGGGCATCGTCGCACGTCATCCCCGGCGCGGTGAGCATGCCGCCCGGTCACCCTTGCCGTCCCCGCTGCGGAGAGCCCCATGGAGCCGACCAACCTCGTCATCCTCATGTCCGATGAGCACAGCCGGCACCTGCTGGGCGGGCTGGGGAACCCGCTCGCGCCCACCCCCAACCTGGACCGGCTGGCCGCGCGGGGCACGTCGTTCAGCCAGGCGTACTGCACCTCGCCGCTCTGCATCCCCTCGCGCGCCAGCCTGGCCACGGGGCTCTACACCTTCCAGCACCGCTGCTGGGACAACGCGGCGCCCTACGACGGATCGATCCCGGCCTGGGGCCATCGCGCCCAGGCGGCGGGCCACCGCGCCCAGTCCATCGGCAAGCTCAGCTACCGCGAGCTGCACGCCGCCAACGGCTTTGATGAGGAGATCTACCCCTTGCCGCTCGCCGATGGGGTGGGCGACCTGCTGGGGCTGATCCGCGACGAGCTGCCCCAGCGCAAGAAGTACCGCGACTACGTGGTCGGGGCCGGTCCGCGAGAGACCAAGTACACGTTGTACGACCGCCGGGTGGCCGAGGCGGCCGTGCGCTGGCTGCACGAGCAGGCCCCCCGGTACGCCGCGAAGCCCTGGGTGCTCTATGTGGGGTTCTTCTGCCCCCATCCGCCCTTCAACGCGCCGCCGGAGTTCTTCGAGCGCGTCCGCGACCTGGACGTGCCCTGGCCCGTCCAGCACGGCGGGCG
>JACQKK010000204.1 GCA_016204605.1 Candidatus Lambdaproteobacteria bacterium | reverse complement strand
GGCTGGAAATGGCGCTGGTGCCGCCGCTCGTCGTCACCGTCATGGCGTAGTAGTAGGTCGTGCCGTTGACGGCGGAGGTGTCGGTGAAGCTCGTCGCGCTCGAAGCCGGGCTGCCGACCAGGGTGCTGGCGGTCGTGACCGTGCTGGTGGTGCTGCGATAGACCCTGTAGCTTGTGGCCCCGGAGACGGCCGTCCAGGTGATCGTCACCTGCGCGTTGCCCGCGGTCGCCGTGACCCCGGTGGGGGCCGAAGGCACGGTGGTCGCGCTCGGCGTGGCGCTGACCAGGTTGCTGTCGGGGCCGTTGCCCGCGCTGTTGCTGGCGACGACGCGGTAGTAGTACGTGGTGCCGTTCGTCAGG
The DNA here is from genome assembly GCA_016204605.1 of Candidatus Lambdaproteobacteria bacterium. Lineage (GTDB taxonomy): Bacteria > SAR324 > SAR324 > SAR324 > JACQKK01 > JACQKK01. Next base: position 44,555 of record JACQKK010000204.1, on the reverse strand, counting down.
CCCGTGTTGGTGTACGTGACGGTGGGGGCGGTCACGGTGGCCAGCGGCGTGCCGGAGGTCGAGACGGTCGACGTCGTCGAGCGGAACACCTTGTAGCTGGTGGGCGTGCCGCCGCTGCTGGGCGCGCTCCAGGTAAGAGTGACCGTGCCGTTGCCGGGGCTCGCGCTCAGGGTGCCGGGCGTGCCGGGGAGCGTGGTGGCGGCGGTGAACGTCGAGACGAGCGTGTAGGGGCCGGTGGTACTGCTGGTGGCGCCGGTCACGCGCACGTGGTACGTCCCCGCGCTTGCCGAATAGGTGAAGCTGAAGTTCTTGTTCGAACTGCTGGTGTCGGTGTTGGAGGCCAGCGTGCTGGTGCCGGTGCTGTTGAGCAGCGCGCCGGAGGTGTCGGTGGTGCCGGTGGTGTTGACGGTGAGCGTGCCGGCGGCAGTCAGCACGACCTTGAAGAAGTCCGCGTCGCTGCCGGTCGATTTCGCGTTCAGGATGCCGGGCGTGGACGAGTTGGCGTCGATGGAGATCGCCCCGGAAATCGTGTCAGGCTCCGTATCGAGGTCCTCCGGGTTTTCGCCGAGGATCGATTCCTTGTCTGCGCAGGCGGCGAGTCCCACCACCAGCGCGAGGAGCAGGGCCAGACGTACCAGGATCGAGATGGGCAGGCGTGAACGCATGGAAGTTTTCTCGCTATCCGGGAGAGCCGATGGCTGCAACGCTCGGTCGTCGCGCATCCCTGCGCAGGGGTTGCCCCCCGCGCCCGAGCAGGATCCTGGGCGAAGCCGCGGGATGGATCACCAGCGGTACTGCCATCCCACGCTGAACTGGTTCGGCCGGAGCTCCAGCACGACCGGCTGCGCCACCGACGACGCATCCGGCCCGAGGGCGGCGCTCGAAGACGGCCCGCTTGCCGCGTACACGATCACTAGGATCAACCCCAGGGCCGCGGCCCCGGCCGCTGCGGCCGCCAGCGCCTGGGATTCCTGGTACTTCTTGTCGGCATCCTCGTATTTCGTCGAGTCGCGCGTATCCCGCGATTCCTGGGCCAGCTTCTTCGCTTCGTCGGAGCTGCTCACCGAGGCCGCGTAGGCGCCCCCGCCAGCCGCCATGAACAAGAGCCCGGTCCAGAGCGGCCAGGTGGATTTCCCGCGCCGGGGCCGCGCCGGCGGGATCACCGCCGCGGGCGGCGGGGCAGGCGCCGGCGGCGCGATGGGCGCGAGCTCGCGCGGCGGCGGCGGGGGCGGCGCGACCGCCAGCGGGGGCGGCGCCAGGGGCGCGGGCGGGTACTGGGCGATCGGCGCGGCGTAGGCGCCGGTATCGGCCGGCACCACGTCGGCCAGCGGCGGCTTGAAGTCCGGGTCCAGCCGCCCCTTCACGTTGGCGTCGATGGTGCAGCGCACGCCCGTGAAGCCGAGGAGCTGGCAATCTTCCCGGCGCACGCGCACCGTGCCCCCGGTGTTGGATTTCACCTGGTCCTTGGTCACCTGGAAGTTCTCGACCGTGGTGGCGGCGCTCACGATGGTGCCGATGCCCTGTTCCAGCGCCTTGCGCTGGGCCTCGGCCAGGGCGACCTCCTTGCAGCGGGCGAGACTCATGTCGCCGCAACTGGCCTCGGCGACGATATTGTCGGCGGGAAATTCGCGCTCGATGTTGGCCCGGATCACGTCGAGCTGGGCCGATTGCTGTTCCCGCGCCAGCGCTTCGAGTTCCTGGCGGATCGTGTCCAGCGCCCGCTGCTCCGTATCCAGCTCCACCTGCGCCGGCTGGGCGGAACTTTGCTGCTGGCGGACGGCGCTTTCCGCGCTATCCGCCCGCCGCTTGGTTTCCTGGTAACGTTGCTGCGACGCGCTGATGTTGATCTCGGGGTGGGTGATCATCAGCTGCTGGTCGGCCTGGAGCTTGGTCAGCGCGGCCTGAACCTCGGCATTGGCGCTGTCGAGCTCGCCTTTGGCCAGCTGCAGCTTCCGGTCCGCGTCCGCGGCGCGTTGCCGCGCGGCGTTGCGCCGGCCGGCCTGCGCCTTGAACCGCTCCTGGGAGCCGCGGATGCGGTTCTGGACGTCGGTGACGTGCTGCGTCGCGGCCTGCTGTTCGGGGGACATCCGCTGGGCGAGCAGCAGGGGCGGATACGGCAGGCCGGAGAGCAGCAGCGCGAGCACGACCGCCAACGCCCGCAGCAGGGCTCGGCCCCGGCCGCGGAACGTGAGGCCAACCGGTGGGATGGACGGATCCATCAATTCACTCCCTGAGCGAGAACGACACCTCGGGCACGGCCCGGCAGCCCGACCGCAACCGGAAAAGAGGCAGGGGTGGACACTGCAGTTCGACCACTTGTAATCCGAGGCGCGCCGCTTGGCAAGGGGGAGATTGCGCCAGCCCCGGTTGATACGCGGGCCCGGCCGCGCGGCGGGAGGGGCGAGACGTTTGCCCCGCGGGTGTGCTACCGAAGAGGAGTGGCACAGGTACCCCAGGGGGCCGGCATCCCCGTCGCGTCGAGTGGCGCCCGGCATGGACCCGGGCGCGGGCCCCCCGGATCGAGCCAACCTGCTTGGCGGGAGAGGCGAGCCATGAACGAGCAGACCGAACGGCTGACGGAGCTGGTGCGCGGCGCGGCGCGCATCGTCGTGTTCACCGGGGCCGGCATCAGCACCGAATCGGGCATCCCCGATTTCCGCGGTCCCAACGGCGTGTGGACCAAGTACAACCCGGCCGACTTCACCATCGACCGCTTCCTGGCCAGCGCCGAATCGCGGCGGCGCTACTGGAAGCGCGCGGCGGAGTCGTGGGAGACCATCCGCAAGGCCAGGCCCAACGCCGGCCACCTGGCCGTGGTGGAGCTGGAGCAGATGGGACGCCTGAGCGCCGTCGTCACGCAGAACGTGGATGGCCTGCACCAGGTGGCCGGCAACTCGCCCGAGAAGGTGATCGAGCTGCACGGCAACACCCGCCGCGTGGCCTGCCTCGCCTGCAAGCACTCGGTCGAGCGCGAGACCTTCCAGGCGCTGGTCTCGCCCGAGGGCGATGCGCCGGCCTGCGAGCAGTGCGGCGGCCTGATGAAGCCCGCGACCATCTCCTTCGGCCAGATGCTCGACCCCGAGACGCTCGAGCGGGCCAGCGCGGAGACCGAGCGCTGCGACCTGTTCCTGGTGGTGGGCTCCTCGCTGGTGGTCTACCCGGCGGCGGGCTACCCGCTGATGGCTGTCCAGCGCGGCGTGCCCCTGGCGCTGGTCAACCTGCAGGATACGCCCCACGACACCTACGCCACCGTCGTGGTGCGCGCTTACGCGGGCGAGGCGCTGCCTGGGGTGGTCGAGCGCGCCCGCGCCGGCACTCCCACGCCCTTCCCCCTCGCCAACTGACGGCGCGCCGATTCCAACCCGCAACCGAGGAGCACCGACGTGACCGATGCCGCATCCCGGCCGCCCGCCGCCTTCCCGGGGCTGGACTTCTGGCAGGAGAAGTACCGCTCGGGCCACACGCCGTGGGACCTGGGGCGGGTGAGCGACCCCGTGCTCGCGCTGCTGGCGGAGCACTTCCCAGCCGAGGGGCGCGTGCTCGTCCCCGGCTGCGGGCGCGGCCACGAGGCGGTTTACCTGGCGGCGTGCGGCTACCGCGTCACGGCCCTCGACATCGCCGAGGAGCCGCTGGTCGAGCTGAGGGCCGCGGCGCAGGCGCGGGGGCTGGAGCCCGGCCGCGACCTTGAGATCGCGCGGGCCGACGTGCTGGCGCTGCCGGCGGACTATGCGGGCGCGTTCGACGTGGTGCTCGAGCAGACCTGCCTCTGCGCCCTCAACCCTGCGCGCTTCGGCGACTATGCCCGCATGGCCCACACCGTGCTCAAGCCCGGCGGGCGGCTGCTGGGGGTGTTCATGGAAGTCGCGGGAGGCGGCGGCCCGCCCTACTCGACGCCCCCCGCCCTCGTCAAGGCGCTGTTCCACTCGAGCCGCGGCTGGGCCTTCGAGGGACTCGATCCCATGCCCCGCAACCCCGCGCGGCCAGGACCGGAGTTCATCGCACGGTTCAGGAAAATGTAGTGACGGCAACTCAACCAATGCGGTTCGCATACATGCTGTTGAATTCGTGTAGTCCACCAACAGGATTCCATAGGATATCGAACGTCGAACACATTTACAGGTTTCTCACATGTCAAGCCTAATTGACCACGTTGTTTCATTACTGATTGGCGTAGTTGTCGTATATATAATCGAGGCCGTCAAAGATTGGCGACAAGTCGATAAGGCGAAGAAACGCCTCCGGGAGGAATGTGACTACAACCTGAACAGAATCAATCACTTGCTAACGTTGAATCCCATATTTACGGCATCAATCGTATCAGGAGATCTAAAGACATTTCGGGGTTTCTTCCCTGTGGGAAATCTCATGTATAGTGCCGCAACTCACCTTGCACAGTCCGGACAACTATCAGACTATATTGGAACGATTAATCACGGGTTGCTTGCCAATATCGAAAACTTCTTCAATCGAAGTACAGAATTGTGGCTCACGCAACAGTTACAGCAACTTAAGACCAACAATGATACTGCGACAGCTACGAGTCTGAATCTAGATCTCCAGACCAGATTTATTGCCGTAAAGACTGATCTTGAGAATATACTCAAACAGCTTACGTGAAACTTCCCGTGACTCGTATGAATGCTTCTTCCCTATCCGGCAAGGAGATCCTGCTCGGCGTGACGGGCGGGATCGCGGCGTACAAGGCGGTGCTGGTGCTGCGCGAGCTGAAGAAGGCGGGCGCCGAGGTGACCGTCATCATGACGCGCGGGGCCTGCGCGTTCGTGCAGCCGCTGACGTTCCAGACGCTCTCGAACCGCCCGGTCGGGATCGAGCTGTTCGACCTGGACCAGGAGAGCCGCATCGGCCACATCGCGATCGCCGAGCGGGCGGAGCTGGCGCTGGTGGCCCCCTGCACGGCGCACCTGGCGGCCAAGCTGCGGGCCGGGCTGGCCGACGACCTGCTCTCGACCGTGCTGCTGGCCACGCGGGCGCCGATCCACCTGGCGCTGGCCATGAACGACAACATGCTGCGGAACGCCGCCACCCAGGAGAACCTGCGCGTGCTGGAGGGGCGCGGCGTGCACATCATCCCGCCGGAGACGGGCTTCCTCGCCGAGGGCCGGGAGGGGCCGGGGCGGCTGGCCGAGCCCGCCGCCATCCTGGCCGCCCTCGAACACTACGCCGCGGGCGACGTCGCCGGCCGGTCGGTGGGCCAGCCTGTGGCCGGGGCGCCGGTGGGCGCCGGCAGCCTCGCGGGGCGGCGCGTGCTGATCACCGCCGGGCCGACCCGGGAGGCGCTCGACCCCGTGCGCTACCTCTCGAACCATTCGAGCGGGCGGATGGGGTTCGCCATCGCCGAGGCCTGCCGCGATGCCGGGGCCGCCGTGACGCTCATCAGCGGGCCGGTGCGGCTGGCCGATCCGCCGGGTGTCGAGACGGTGCGGGTCACCAGCGCCACGGAGATGCACGGCGCCGTGATGGTGCGCGCCGCGCGTCAGGACGCGTTCGTGCTGGCGGCGGCCGTGGCCGATTACCGCGCCCGCGAGACCTCCTTCCACAAGATCAAGCGCGCGGGCAAGCCCAGCCTGGTGCTGGAGCTGGTGGCGAACCCCGACATCGCCGCGGAGTTGGGCGCCCAGAAGCGGGCAGGGCAGGCCATCGTCGTGTTCGCCGCGGAGAGCCAGGACCTGCTCGAGAACGCGCAGAAGAAGATGGTCGCGAAGAACGCCGACCTCGTCGTCGCCAACGACATCACCGAGCCCGGCTCGGGGTTCGAGAGCGCCCAGAACCGCGTGACCCTGCTGCGCCGGGCGCGCGCCGGGGCACCGCAGCCGCCGCCGGAGTCGCTGCCGCTCCAGGACAAGCGCGCGCTGGCCGCGCGGCTGGCGGGGGAGCTGGCGGGGCTGCTGGGGCCCGTCCGGCGGGGGGCCGCAGCGGCCGGCGGAGAGCGCGTGCCCCCGTCGTCCTTCGGCGGGGGCACCCTGTCCGCGCCCTACACCGACCGCACCTTCACCGCCAACGGGCTGCGCCATCACCTGCTCGACTGGGGCAACGCCGCCGCGCCGCCGCTGGTGCTCGTCCATGGCTTCACGCGGCAGGCCCACGTCTTCGATCCCCTCTGCCAGCGGCTGCGCAGCCGTTTCCGCTGCATCGCGGTGGATATCCGCGGCCGCGGCCAGACGGAGTGGGGCAAGCCGGAGGATTACCACTACGGCACCTACGTGAGCGACCTGCAGGAGGTGTTCCGGCAGCTCGGGCTGGAGCGCTTCCACTGGTTCGGCACGTCGATGGGCGGCAAGATCGCGATGACCTGGGCCGCCACGGAGCCCGAGCGCTTCCTGAGCGCCGTGTTCAACGACATCGGGCCGGAATCGAACCCGGTCTACGCGGTGCGCACCAAGGCGTACCTGGAAGGCCATCCGCCCGTGTTCCCCTCGCTCGACGCGCTGATCGAGCGGGAGTTCGTGCGCTTCCCCTGGCTGGCCCGGATGCCGCGCCCCGAACTGGAGGAGCTCTACCGCTGGAACGTGCGCTGGAACGCCGACGGCACGTGCAGCTTCCACTTCGACCCGGCCGTGGTCGGCCAGCGCCAGATCGGCGAGCAGGCCAGGCCGGCGGAGGCGATCACCCGCCAGGGCTTCGCGGCGCTGCGCTGCCCGATCCTGGTGTTCCGCGGCTCGCTCAGCGATACGCTCACCGCGGAGATGGTCGAGGTGATGCGCAAGGCCCAGCCCGGCCTGCGCTACGTCGAGGTCGAGGGCGTGGGCCACACCCCGGAGATGGGCGACCCGCGCGTGCACCAGGCCCTCGACGGCTTCTATGGCGAGCACGTCAAGGCGGGGTGAGCCAGACTCGTGATCCGCTGAGGCCGACGTGAGGCGTCTGAAGACCCAGGCGATGCGTTCGCAGCGGGGCCTCACCCTCCCCGGCCCTCTCTCTCCTGGGGGAGAGGGAGGGGGCGTCGGTTCAGCCATCCAAGCGGGTCGCACTCACCCCCTCTCCCCCAGGAGAGGGGGCAGGGGATGAGGTCGCGCCGACCCGCACGTGCGCCAGCGAGACTTTTTCGACCTCCACCCGTAGGTAGGCGCCCACCCCTCCCGCGAGCCGCCCATGGAGACACCCCGCGACGAGTTCCTCGACCTGAACGGCCTGCGCCACCATTACCTGGACTGGGGCCGGCCGGCCGGCACCGGTGGCGAAGTGCCGACCCTGGTCATGGTGCACGGCCTCACGCGGCAGGCGCACTACTTCGACGACCTGGCCGCCCGGCTGTGCGGGCGCTTCCGCTGCCTGGCGCTCGACGTGCGGGGTCGCGGCCAGAGCGCCTGGGGGCCGCCCGAAAGCTACAGCTTCGCCCAGTACGCGGCCGACCTGGGGGCGTTCCTGGAGGCCCTGGGGATTGCGCGCTGCCACTACATCGGATCGTCGATGGGTGGGCAGATCGGCATGACCTTCGCGGCGGAGCGGCCCGCCACCTTCCTCAGCTTCACCCTCAACGATATCGGCCCCGCGCAGAACGCCGCCGGCTCGAGCCGCATCCAGGAGCGCACGGCGTCCACGCCCAAGGCGCTGCCCTCCCTGGACGCTTTGCTCGATCGAGAGCGGAGCCGCCTGCCGCAACTGGCGGGCAAGTCCCGCGCGGAGCTGGAGGCGCAGTACCGCTGGGATGTGCACCACAACCCCGACGGCACCGTGCGCTACCACTACGACCCCGAGATCGTGCGCGGCCGGCTGGTGGGGCCCGGCGCCGAGGCCGCCCGCGAGACCATGTGGCGCGGCTTCCGCGCGCTCGCCTGCCCGGTGCTGCTGTTGCGCGGCGCGGAGACGGACCTGCTCGGCCTGGAGACGGTCGCCGCCATGCGCCAGGCCCAGCCCGCCATGACCGTGGTCGAGGTCCCCGGCGTGGGCCACGCCCCGGAGATGGGCGACCCGCGCGTCCAGGCCGCCTTCCGGGCGTTCTACGGGGAGTGACCAACCTGTTTGCACTCGATGCCGTCGTGGTTCGGATACACGGCTTTCGGGGGGAGCGGCATGCGAACCGCCCGCGTCCCGTATGGGCTGAGCGACTGGCCTGCTGCATGGCCTCCGCGACAATGCCACCGGCAGGCGCTTCGCAATCGCCCCAGCGATTTCCGTTACGACGGAATGCCTTACGCTGCACGTTAGAGCGGTAAGGCGCACCCGCCGCCTGCAACCCCCACCCCTGCTCGCGTCTCGCTGGTGGGTCCACAGGCGCCGCACCGTCCTTCCCCGGCCACATGAACATGTCGTTGGTCGAAACGATGATTGCCGCCCGTGCGGAGGCGTTGCGGGTGACGTGGCGCCTCGCGCTGATCGGCGTGGGCATGGCGGTGACGTTCGTCGCCCTGCTGATGATCGCCAATCTCGTGCCGAACGATCGCATCGTCGAGCACCTGCAGATGGCGCGCACGGAATTTGGCCGGAACTACATGGCGTCGCCGATCCCCGGGGGAACCTACGGCATGCGCGGCGAATGCACGTGGCTCAGCGCCGGGATTGCCCCCGACGACGACCCGAGCCTGCTGTCGCGCGCCGTCCGCGCTCGCGGCATCGCGGCGCCCCAGCAGTGCCGTTGGCTGAGGTGGTGGCTCCATGGGGGAAGGTTCATCGGCCGCGACTACTTCCGGTACTGGCACGGTTACCAGATCGTCACCCGCCCCATCCTGTGGCTCAGCGGCTACCCGTTGCTCCAGGCGGCGAACCTGGTCGCGGTGTTGGGGCTGTTCGCCGGGCTGGTGTGGGCGGTCGCGCGGCGGCTCGATCTCCGCACGGCGGGGTGCATCGTTGCCGCAGCCCTGCTACTGCGCTTCGACAACCCGCTGTTCACGGTCAACCATGGCGTGTCCTGGATGATCGCCCTCGGCGCGGGTCTGGTGGTGCTGAACTGGAAGGCCGCCTACGCCGCCCGCTTCGAGCTGTTCTTCGTGACGGGTGGCGTCACCGTGTATTTCGACCTGCTCACCAACCCCCTGGCAACCTTCATGCTGCCGGCCCTGCTGCTGTTGCTGCGCCGGAAACGGCTGGGCGAGTACCCGGTGGATCGCCAGTTGTGGGATATCGGGCTTTGCGGGATGGCCTGGGCCGGGAGGTATTTCGGCCTGTGGCTGGTCAAGTTCATCCTCGCGGTCGCGGTGATCGGGCACGGCGCGCTGGACAACATCGTGGCGCAAGCCGCCCTCCGGGCGGGCGGCGAGACGCCCTTCGGAGCGCCTCACCTGTTGCTGGCCACCGGCCGCAACCTGGCGCGCATCCTCAACCCCCCCTGGCGCGCGATGGTGGTCGGCACCTGCCTGGCGGTGGTCCTGGTCCGCCATTGTCGCTTTTCGCGGTGGCGCCGGATTCCGGAATTGGCCGGCTACGGCGCGCTCATGCTCCTGCCCGTGGTCTGGTACGAGGTCTTCGCCAACCATTCCGCAATCTATGCGGGGCTCACCCACCGCTATTTGCTGGTGCCGCTGACATTGCTGTTCCTGTCGGCAACGTCCCCTCCGATCCGGTCGCCTGCCGCGCAATCCTCAGGGGCGGCGCCGGCCGCCCCTGTGCTAGGCTGAATTCCGGGGCCGCGGGAACGGTCGCGCGGCCCATGAGCCGCGGCTCCTGGCCCCTCTCGCCCGGCAGTCAATGGCCTATCGCATCTTCGAGTCCATCCGCTTCCTGCCGGTGTTCCACCGGCGGCTCGAGTTCGCGCTGGAGGTGCGCCGCGCGCTGCTGGCCGACCCGCCCGACGTGGTGGCGGTGGAGCTGCCCGGCACCTGGCGCGAGCCGATCCTCCAGGCCGCGAACCGGCTGCCCTGCCTCTCGCTGATCCTGGGCGAGGCAGAGGGTGGCCACCTGCATCTGCCCTGCGAGCCGACTGACGCCGGCTTCGAGGCCCTGCGCACCGCGCGCGAGCTGGGGCTGCCCGTGGAGCTGATCGACCTCGACGTCGAGCAGTACCCGCTGATCGAGGAGCCGCTGCCCGATAGCCACGCCGTGCGCCGGCTGGGCTACCGCGCCTTCCTCGATGCTTACTACGCCGAGCTTGGCGGCGACGCCGCCCCGCGCTCGCCGCTCGACGAGCAGCGCGAGACCATGATGGCCTATGCGCTCCAGCAGGTCGCCCAGGGGCGGCGGGTGGCGTGCGTGCTGGGAGCGGCGCACCTGCCGGGCGTGCTGGCGCGCCTGGAGCGGCCCCAGCCGCGACCGTTCGCCCGCGCCCGGCCGCGCGAGCTCAAGCTCTACAACTGGTCGGAGCGGTCCTCGCGCGAGTTCATGAGCGAGGCCCCGTTCCTCGCGGCCGCCTATGAGCACGCCCGCCCGGTCGAGGGTCGCCGGGGCCGGACGCAGGGCCCGCCCACCCTGCCCCCCGCGCTCCCGCCCGGTCTGGCGGCGTTCGACCGGGAGGCGGAGAGCGAGGCGCTGCTGCGCGAGGCGGCGGAGGTCTACCGCGAGCGCTACGGCAGCGAGGTCACGCCGGCGCAGTTCCGCACCCTGGCCACTTTCGCCAAGAAGTACGCGCTGGTCGAGGGGCAGCTCGTGCCCGACCTGTTCCAGCTCGCCACGGCCGCCCGCGGCGCCGTGGACGACGAGTACGCCTTCGAGCTGTGGGAACTGGGCATCCGCTACCCCTGGCAGGACGGCTCGGGGCTGCTGCCGACGCTCGACCTCGACGAGGCGTACGCGGCGGTGGCGGGTCGCCGCATGACGCTGCGCCGCAAGGTGCGCCGCCGGCGGCCGGTGCTGGCGGGCTTCGATGAGCGGGAGCGGCTGCGCGAGCGGCAGCCGGGCGAATGGAAATCGAAGTGGTCCGGCGCCTACATCTGCTCGCACCCGCCCGAGGATCTCGTGATCGAGGGCTACGGCCAGCACCTGAAGCAGGTCGCCAAGGGCATGCTGCAGGCGGAGCGCACGCGGGTCGAGCCCTTTCAGGTCTCGCTCAAGGACGGCCTGGACGTGCGCGAGACCCTGCGCAACTGGCACCAGGGCCGGCTCTACGTGCGCGAGACGCTGCCGCTGGCGGGCGAGGTGGGCTCGCTGGTGGTGATCTTCGACGAAGACCGGCCCCCGCGCGGCTCGGCCGGCGAAGAGCCCCGCGAGCGCTACCCCTGGCGCGTGACCTGGCTCGGCGAGCACGAGCAGGAATCGGACATGGCGCTCTACGCCACCCCGGCCGGCGAGCACGTGATCGGCCCCGGCATCTCCCGCTGCGAGTATGGCGGCTTCCTGATGACCTACCCGCCCCGGCGCCTGTTCGACGTCTGGCGCGACCCCTTCTTCGACGCCGCCCGCACGAAGGCCGAGCGCCTGCTGATGGCCGGGCTCGACTACTCGGTCGAGCCGCTGGTGCTGTACGTGGCCGCGCGCCCGCCCCGTCCCTGGTTCCGCTCGCTGGCGGCGCGTATGGGCAGGAAGCTGGTGCACGTGCCGCTCGGCCAGCTCTTGCCCGACACCCTGCGCAAGATCCGCACCTTCCACGTGCTGGAGGGCCAGCACGTGCGGGAGTATGCGGCGGAGTATATCCGGTGAGGGAGCGGCGAGGGCGTTGCGGCGAGCGGCGCGATGGATGACGACGCCTTCATCCCGTGCCCGTATCTTGCCACGCCGGTCGTGCGCACGGCCGAGCGTGAGCGGCACATCCGAGCCGCCCACCCGGACCTCCTGCCGGCGCACCGTGCCCGGATGATTGCCCCAGTGTCGAATCCGGATCGCGTGGGTCGGAGCGCGCGCATGCGGAATGCAAGAGTGTTCTCACGCTGGTATGATGACGACCGGGGTGGGAAGCACGTCGTGGTCGTGGTGCTCGGTGAGCCTGCAAGAGCGGGCGTGCGACACTGGATCGTCACCGCGTACCTGGCACGGCGGCTGACTCAAGGAGCCATCGAATGGGAGCGAGGCTGACGTTCCAGTACGATCGCGCGGGGGACATCCTCCACATCAACAGCCGCGATCCCTACCCGGAGCAGGAGTCCGAGGAGCTCGAAGACGAGGTCGTCGCCCGGTTGAATCCCGATACGGGCGAAATTGAAAACCTCGAGGTGCTGTTCTTCTCGACCCGCCTGCTGCGAGCGGATCGGATCGAGTTGCCCGTAACGGCCGACCTGCACCTGGCGCCGAAGCGGTAGCGGCGCGACCGAGACGGCCACTCGATCGCCCCGCCTGCCGATGATGCGTTCACATGCGGAAAGCCGGGCTTTCTCCGGCACCACCTCGAGGACACCTGCTGGCCGCTCACGTTGGAGTTCGACATGGCGCTCGCTCGCGATGCGTTGGAGCAGTCCGACGATCTGTACGAAATGGCGAACATCCGCCCGAAGAACAGCGGCCTGCCCATGACCATCTGGGTGAGCGAGCGTGGCCGTGCCCGGCATGCGCCGAGGATCAAGGTCAGCCTGCGGCACGGTTCCAAGATGGATATCGGGAATACGGTGCCCGTCACCATCGAGGACGACCCTAAGGTCATCGGCGGCAGGCTGACGCGTGAAGACCTCGACGCGGTGCAGCGGTATATCCTGCTCAACAGGGACACCCTGCTCGACTACTGGAACGGCGAGATCGATACCGTCGAGCTGGTCGGGCGGCTCCGGCGGGTCGGTGAGGCGTAGCGTGGGTGTGGGCGTGGGAATAGACATGGCATGACAGGGAAGCATACCGGAGGTGAAGCCATGCGCGCCGCAAGAGTTGCGATCACCATCGACGAGGGCCTGCTGCGCATGGTCGACCGATGGGTCGAACAGGGCCGGTACCCCAACCGCAGCCAGGCGATCCAGGCGGCCCTGCGGGAAAAGATGGAACGTTGGAAACGGAGCCGGCTCGGCGAAGAGCTTGCCAAGCTGAACCGCAGCGAAGAGCAGACCCTGGCGAATGAACCACTCGCGGGCGAAGCATGGCCCGAATCCTGAGAGGGGACATCTGCTGGGCCGACCTGGAGCCTGTGCGCGGTCGCGAGCAAGCGGGGCGCCGGCCTGTCCTGGTGCTCAGCCGAGAGGTATTCAACGATCGCTCCGGAACCGTCATCGCATTGGCGATCACGAGTCAGCATCAACATGCAGGATTCCCATTGACCCAACCGCTGCCCGAGGGCCTCCTGCCCGAGTCGTCATGGGTCAAGATCAGCCAGATCCGCACGCTTTCCACGGAACGGCTCGGCAGGAAACTGGGTCGCCTGCCTGAGGTGGAAGTGGATCGTATCGTTGAAGGATTGCTGGATATCATCGGTCCATAGACCCAAGGACGACCGCCACCACGTGGTGACGCGGGGAGGCTTGCGGTTGATCGCTCGGGCAGGCGCTTTCGCCAGGACGGCATAGGCACATGGGGCTGACGCTCAATCAGTTCACGCACAAGGCGCAGGAAGCGATCCTGGCGGCACAGAAGCTGGCCGAGGAGAAGCAGCACGGCAAGATCGATCCCGAGCACCTGCTGCTGTGCCTGGCGGAGGAGCAGGGCGGGATCGTCCCGGCCATCCTGGAAAAGGCCGGCACCGACCTCGCGAACCTGGCGCGCCAACTGCGCAACCACCTGGAGCGCCTGCCGCGCACGGTCACCTTCGGCACCGCGCCCTACGTCTCGAAGAAGCTGCAGTCGGTCTTCCAGCGCGCCGAGCGCGAGGCGGCCAGCCTGCGCGACGACTTCACGGGCAGCGAGCACCTGCTGATCGCGCTCTCCATGGAGCGCGGCGGCGAGGCGTACGAGATTCTCCAGGCGCGCGGCTTCACCCGCCAGGCGGCCTGGGAGCTGATCCGCTCGGTGCGCGGCAACCAGCGCGTCACGGAGCAGGGCGCCGAGGACAACTTCGCCGCGCTGGAGAAATACTGCATCGACCTGATCGAGCAGGCGCGCCAGGGCAAGCTCGATCCGGTGATCGGGCGCGACGAGGAGGTGCGGCGCGTGATCCAGGTGCTCAGCCGCCGCAAGAAGAACAACCCCGTGCTGGTGGGCGAACCGGGGGTCGGCAAGACGGCCATCGTGGAAGGGCTGGCCCAGCGCATCGTCTCGGGCGACGTGCCGGAGACCCTGCGCAACAAGCGCATCCTCGCGCTGGACTTGGGCGCGCTCATCGCCGGCGCCAAGTTCCGCGGCGACTTCGAGGACCGCCTGAAGAACGTCATCAACACGGTCGAGGCGGCCGCGGGCAGCATCGTGCTGTTCATCGACGAGCTGCACACGCTGGTCGGCGCCGGCTCCTCCGAGGGCGCCATCGACGCCTCGAACATGCTCAAGCCCGCGCTGGCCCGCGGCAGCCTGCGCTGCGTGGGTGCCACCACCCTCAACGAGTACAAGCGCCACGTCGAGAAGGATGCGGCGCTGGAGCGGCGCTTCCAGCAGATCCTGGTGGCGCAGCCCAACGTGGCCTCGACCATCGCCATCCTGCGCGGGCTGAAGGAGAAGTACGAGGTGCACCACGGCATCCGCATCAAGGACTCGGCGATCATCGCCGCCGCGACCCTCTCCGACCGCTACCTTCAGGATCGCTTCCTGCCCGACAAGGCGATCGACCTGATCGACGAGGCCAGCGCCAAGCTCTGCATCGAGATCGATTCGCTGCCGACGGCCATCGACGAGATCGACCGCCGCATCATGCAGATCGAGATCGAGTGCGCCGCCCTGCGCAAGGAGGAGGACGCCGCCGCCCAGGAGCGCCTGGCCGTGCTGGAGCGCGAGCTGGCGAACCTGCGCGAAGTCAGCGGCGCCAAGAAGCTGGGCTGGCAGCGCGAGCGCGACACCATCCAGCGCATCCGCGCGCTCAAGGAGCAGATCGAGCGCACCCGCATGCAGGAGCAGGAGGCGCAGCGCAGCGGCAACCTGGAGCTGGCCGCGCGCCTCAAGTACGGCACCCTCGACGAGCTCAACCGCGAGCTCGGGCGCGCCAACCAGGAGCTGGACAAGCTGGGCGGCACGCGCATGCTGCGCGAGGCGGTCGAGGAGGAGGACATCGCCGCCATCATCTCCCGCTGGACCGGCATCCCCGTCTCCCGCATGCTCGAAGGCGAGCGCCGCAAGCTCGTGCGCATGGAGCAGAGCCTGCGCCAGCGCGTGGTGGGTCAGGACGAGGCGTTGGTGGCCGTCAGCAACGCCATCCGCCGCTCGCGCGCCGGCATCCAGGACCCGGAGCGACCCATCGGCTCGTTCATCTTCGCGGGCGGCACGGGGGTCGGCAAGACCGAGCTGGCGCGCGCCCTGGCCGAATTCCTGTTCGACGACGAGCGGGCCATGGTGCGCGTGGACATGTCGGAGTACATGGAGAAGCACTCGGTGGCCCGCATGATCGGCGCGCCGCCGGGCTACGTCGGCTTCGAGGAGGGCGGCCTGCTCACCGAGGCCGTGCGCCGCCGGCCGTATTCCGTGCTGCTGTTCGACGAGATCGAGAAGGCCCACCCCGACGTGTTCCACCTGTTCCTGCAGATCATGGACAACGGCCGCCTCACCGACAGCCAGGGGCGCACTGCCGATTTCAAGAACGCCGTCGTCATCATGACCACCAACCTCGGTCAGGAGTTCGGCGGCAACGGCCGCCCCGCGGGCCACGCGGAGCTGGTGCGCGAGACCTTCCGCGCCCTCAAGGAGCACTTCCGCCCGGAGTTCCTGAACCGCGTGGACGAGGTGGTGGTCTTCAACACCCTCGGCCCCGCCGAGATCCGCAAGATCATCGGCCAGCAGATGAAGAAGCTCCAGAAGCGGCTCGACGCCCACAAGCTCGCCGTCAGCCTCCACGCCAGCGCCGAGGACTACCTGGCCGAGATGGGCTACGACCCCGCCTTCGGCGCACGACCGCTCAAGCGCCTCATCCAGCACGAGATCGAGGACGTGCTCGCCTACAAGCTGCTCGACGACACCCTGGCTCCCGGCGACCGCATCGAGGTGCGCAGAGGCAAGGAGGGGCTGACTTTCCATAGGGCGTGAAGGGAGATGTCAGCAAGGGGTCAACGGTTTTGGAAGCCGTCACGGAGTAGCGTATCGCCCTTTCCCCTGGTTTGGACCCAGATTCTGGAGCCATAGCGGCCGCCCTGCACCCCTTGCGACACCTGCTACTGCTACTCATGAGACTCCAAACGAGGTCTCATGCGTTTGATTCGCTCTTGCTTTTCTGCTTGTTGCTTCTTGCGTTGTTGAAGTTTCTCTTTCGCAAACGGTTTCATCGCGTCGATCAGACCACCAAGGTCGTAGGCGTTTGAGCTTTGACCGCCTCCCTTTCTGTTCCTCGTAATTCTCGTGACTAGGCGACTTCTCTGAAGATTTCGAATATGGCGCTGCACGGTGCTGGGGGTTCGTCCGATTTGCTCAGCGATCCGGCTCTTCGTCGGGAACGGAAGGGAATCTCGATACCACCAGTGCATGACGAGGTGGAGGATGATGTTCACGTCAACGGGATCCAGGGCGAGCGCCTTTTGCTTTTCAAGGAGTATCGTCGGGACAGTTACGAAATTGGCAGCGATGAGCGCATCTCCCCACTTAGCCTTGAGTTGGGCCTCTGATGCCTTTTCTTTATGTTTCGCTTTCTTTTCAGCCATCTAACAGCTCCTTCCGAGGTGAAATCTTGACTTTTTATCGGTGACTCAGCATTTCCAGTCTATGCGCTGAAACAATAACTTACAAGCATTTCGGGTGCGCATTGATGCACAGGAGGCATATCTATTCATGTATCGGCGCCGTGTTGACGCACGAACACCAAAATAGAGTCAGTGGACCACACCAAGTTGCCCCACACAAATTACACATGTTGAAGGGGAGTGCATTGCTGCATAGGGGTGCGGCGAGGCTTTGGCGGCGACCTCCTTGCAGGCCTGCCAGGAACCTCGATCCTCTGGAGCTGAAGGATCAACGCCGATGGAATACCTAGCTATCGTCGAACCGGCGCAGGACGAGCGGGGTCGTTACTACGGGGCGTACTTCCCCGACCTGCCGGGCTGCACGACCATGGGCTCGACGCTCAGGGAGCTTCGCGGCAACGCCGAAGAGGCGGTGTCGTTGTATCTGGATGCGTTGGCGGAGACGGGTCAGCCGGTGCCTGAGCCCCGCTCCCGGTCGCTACTGGTTTCCGGTGATCGTCAACCCACCGGCAGGCGCACCGAGCGCCGGCCGAGTGCCAAGCACCGTCCTGCCTGAACAGAATCCCGCATCGGCAAGCCCAAGCACCTAAAAGGAGGGAGATTCGGTCGGGGCAAAGCCGCGATCCGAAATAGCGAACGTCTGTTTCCGTGCGCACGGAAACTTCCGGGCGCGGCCATCTGCGGTCAATGGCGGCCGGCGGTTGGCGCGCGGCCTTCGAGACGGACCGCTACGCGGGCCTCCTCAGGCACGCGGGATCAAATTGTCGGGATGGGGGAATCAGAGAAGGCGTCCCGCCCTCCCCGGAGGGAGAGCGGGTGAAGTGCGGCGGGGGCTACGTCGAAGCGAGGCCGCGCCGCGCTACTCGGCCGCGCCGGCGTCGCCGCGGGCGTTGGGAAGCTGGAGCACGCGCTTGGCGACGATGTTGCGCTGCACCTCGGCGGTGCCGCCGGCGATGGTGTAGCCGCGGCAGCGCATGGCGCGGCGGGCCAGGGCGCGGTAGTCCTCCCCGAACGGCTCCGCCTCCCAATTCACGCTGCCGGGGCCGGCCACCTCGGCATGGGCCTCGATGATGGCTTGCAGCAGCTCGCCGCCGTAGAACTTGAAGATCGACGACTCGTGCCCGGGGTTGCCGGTCTTGGCGATCTGGGTCTGCGTGCGGTAGCGGATGTAGCGCAGGCAGTCCACGTCCATCTCGAGCTGGACGATCTTGCGGCGCAGGCCGGGATCGTCCCAGACGGTGCCCTCGCCCGCGGGCAGCTCGCGCGCCGTCTTCTTGAGCTGCCCCAGCGCCCACTCGTGGAACTGCGGGTTGCCGGCCGGGTGCGAGAAGCGCTCGTGGCCGAGCAGGATGTTGGCCACGCGCCAGCCGTTGTTCACGCCGCCGATCACCTGGTTCTCGGGGATGAACAGGTTGTCGTAGAAGGTCTGGTTGAAGTGGTGGAAGCCGTCGATCGAGACGATGGGGCTGATGGTGAAGCCCTTGGAGTTACGCGCATCGAAGATGAGGAGGCTGATGCCCTTCTGCTTGGGCCTGGCGTTCTGGTCGGTGCGCGCCAGCACGTACATCCAGTCGGCCAGGTGGGCGCCCGAGGTCCAGATCTTCTGGCCGTTGACCAGGAAGCCGCCCTCGCTCCTGTCGGCGCGGGTGCTGAGGCTGGCCAGGTCCGAGCCGGCGCCCGGCTCGGAGTAGCCCTGGGCGAAGATGATCTCGCGGGTGAGAATGCGCGGGAGGAAGCGCTGCTTCTGCTCCTCGCTGCCTGCGGCGATGATGGTGGGGCCGATCTTGTCGATGCCGTCGGAGCGGAACATCGGCAGGCCGCCGCGGATCCACTCCTCGTTGAACACGATCATCTGCCCCACGTCGAAGCCCGCGCCCCCGTATGGCTTGGGCCAGGCGGGCGCCAGCAGGCCGCGCTTGGCGAGAACATCGAGCAGCGGCTTCCACTCCTCCTTGGTGAGGCTCTCATCGGCCAGCAGACTCTGCGGGCGGTCCTTGAGACTGGCCGGCACCTCCTCCCGGATCCAGGCGCGCATGTCGGCGCGCAGCCCGGCCTGCTCGGGAGAGTCGTTGACGTTCATGCCCATGGCACCTCTTGTCGTCGTTGGTGGTGTTGGTGGGTCGGGCGCACCGGCGGAGCGGGTGGGCGCGGCAGCCTCACCCCCGCCGCTGGCGCGGCTGCCCCCTCTCCTGGGGGAGAGGGGGCGTTCGTGAGCCCTCGCCGGTGACTGATTCGGGGCTCCCTCCCTCTCCACCAGGAGAGGGAGGGTCGGGGAGGGTGAGGCCGCCGGCGCTGACCTGCACGTTTCCAGTGGACTCAATCGCTCCTGCTGCCCGGGCCCACATCCGGCAGGCCGAGCACGCGCTTGGAGACGACGTTGCGCTGCACCTCGGAGGTGCCGCCGCGGATGGTGGCCGCCCGGATGTTGCAGGCGTGCATGGCGATCTCGCCTGCGTCCTCGCCGAACAGGTCGTTGCCCCAGATCACACCTGCCGGGCCGACCACCTCGTGGTGCACCGCCACGATGCGCTGGAACAGCTCGCAGCCGAAGCTCTTGAACACCATGGTCTCGTCGCCCGGCACCTCGCCGCGGGAGATCTTGGTCACGGAGCGGTAGCGCGTGGCGCGCAGGCTGTCCGCGTCCATTTCGAGCTGCACCACCCGCCGCCTGAGATCGGGATCGTCCCAGAGCATCCCGCCGTTCTGGGCGGTGCTGCGGGCGGCGCTCTTCAGGTTCTGGATGGCCTCGCCCAGCACCTGCGGGTTGGCGGCGATGTGGTTCAGCCGCTCGTGCACCAGCAGCGCCTTGGCCACCGTCCAGCCCTCGTTAAGCTTGCCGACCAGCGCATCCTCGGGCACCTTCACGTTGTCGTAGAAGGTCTCGTTGAAGTGGTGGTGGTCGTCGATGGTGATGATGGGGCGAATGGTGATGCCCGGCGTTTTCATGCTGAAGATGAAGAAGCTGATGCCCTTCTGGCGCGGCTTGGCGTTCTGATCCGTGCGAGCCAGCAGGTAGATCCAGTCGGCCTTGTGGGCCATCGAGGTCCAGATCTTCTGGCCGTTGATGACGTAGCCGCCATCCACCTTGTCCGCCCGCACCTTGAGGCTGGCCAGGTCGGAGCCGGCACCGGGCTCGGAATAGCCCTGGCACCAGGTGATCTCGCCCTTCAGGCCGGGCAGCAGCCAGCGCTGTTTCTGCGCCTCCGTGCCGTACTTGAAGAGAATCTGGGAGACGTTGTTGAGGCCCCCGGTGCCGCCCGGCGGGCCGGGCACGCCGGCGCGCTGGAATTCCTCGTTGAAGATGATCATCTGGAGGGCATCGAACCCCGCGCCCCCGTACTCCTTGGGGAAGGAGGGGGCCAGCCAGCCCTCGCGGATCAGCGCCTTGCGGATCGGCGCATACTCCTCCGCGGGGATGCCCGGGCCCTGCACGATGCCCTGGCGCCGCCCCTGCAAACGGGCAGGGACGTTCTTCTTGATCCAGGCGCGGATGTCCCTGCGGAACTTGGCCTGCTCGGGGGTGTCGTTGATGTTCATGGATGGCCTCTCCCTGCGATGGCGGAACAATGGCCGGCAGCGGGTGGAGCCGGACCGGCGGAGGTTTCGACCGCCCCGGCGCGTGCGCCCACTATATGCACCTCGGCGGGCGCAGATCAATCCGTGCCGGCGCCGGGTGGCGGGTCAGCCTGGCTGAGGTGAGCGGGCAAGTGCCGCGGCCTCACCTCCGCCGCTGACGCGGCTGCCCCTGCCTCTCGCTGCGCTCGCGATGGGCTTCCTGGGGGAGCGGGGGCGTCCTGCACCTTCGCCGGTGGCGGCTTGGGGCGTCCCTCCCTCTCCACCGGGAGCGGGAGGGCCGGGGAGGGTGAGGTTTCCCCCCGCGTCCCCACCCCTGCCCCTCTCCACCAGGTGGGGAGGGGGGAAGGGCGCTCGCCCACCCTGGGAGCGGAGACGGGCCTCCCTCCCTCTCCACCGGGAGAGGGAGGGCCGGGGAGGGTGAGGCCGCCGGCGATGACCTGCACAACTCCGGCGAACTCAGTCGCTCCCCACGCCGACCTCCGGCAGGCCCAGCACGCGCTTGGCGACGACGTTGCGCTGCACCTCGGAGGTGCCGCCGCGGATGGTGGCGGCACGGATGTGCGCCGCATGCACCGCGGTCTCGCCGGCGATCGCGCCGAAGGGCTCCGCCCCCCAGGCGAGCCCCTGGCAGCCCTCGACCTGCTGGTGCAGCTCGACGATGCGCTGGTCCAGCTCGGCGCCGAACAGCTTGAAGATCATCGTCTCCGGCCCCGGCGCCTCGCCCTTGCCGATCCGGGTCAGGGAGCGGTAGCGGGTGTAGCGCATGCAGTCGCCATCCATCTCCAGCGCGGCCACCTGGCGGCGCAGGGCGGGGTCGTCCCAGACCGCGCCGCCTCCCTGCGGCTGCTCGCGCGCGGCCTGCTTCAGGTTCTCGATCATGCGCTCGACGACGGCGGGGTTGGCCGTGGGGTGGGTGAAGCGCTCATGACCCATCAGCGCCTTGGCCACCTGCCAGCCCTGGTGCACCTCGCCCACGATCTGGTCGGCGGGTACGCGCACGTTCTCGAAGAACGTCTCATTGAAGTGGTGGAAGCCGTCGAGGGTCAGGATCGGCTTGACGAGCACGCCGGGGGCGTGCAGATCGACCAGCACGAAGCTGATGCCCTCCTGCTTGCGCCGGGGGTTCGGGTCGGTGCGCACCAGCAGGAAGATCCAGTGGGCCTTGTGCGCCCCGGAGGTCCAGATCTTCTGGCCGTTGAGCAGGAGGCCGCCTTCGACCGCATCCGCACGCAGCTTGAGGCTGGCCAGGTCCGATCCGGAGCCCGGCTCGGAGTAGCCCTGGGCCCAGACGATTTCGCCGCGCACGGTGGGCGCCAGGAACCGCCGCTGCTGGGCCTCGGTGCCGTAGCGCTCCAGGATCGGACCCAGCAGGTCGGTGCCGATGCCGTAACGCGGCGGCAGGCCGGCCAGGCTCCACTCCTCCTCGAACACCACCCGCTCGACGAGACCGAGCCCGCCGCCGCCCCACTCCCTGGACGCGGAAGCGGCAAACCACCCCTTGCGCACCAGCGCCGCGTCCAGCGGCGCCAGCGTGGCCGCGTCCAGCTCGGGTCCCTGGACGATGCCCTGGCGCAAGCCCTTGAGCGCGGGCGGCACCTCGGCCGCGATCCAGCGCCGCACCTCAGCGCGAAAGGCCGCCAGCTCCAGCGTGTCGTTGATGTTCATCGGGTCTCCTTGCGATGGTCTCCGGCCGCCGGCGCCGCGCTGCATGCCGCGGCGCTGCGTGACGTCGCCCCCGGCCCCTCGCCACGCGGCGGAGCGGGGTGCCTGCAGGGCAAGGTGCCGTGCCCGGGCCGGCCCTGCGCTAGGGCAGGGCATCGAGGGCGCCGCCCTCGATGAACTGGGCGATGAGCCGGTTCACGGCCGCGTAATGGGTCACGAACGGCAGATGGCCGGCGCCCTTGCAGCGGTGCAGCGCGGCGTCGGGCAGCAGCTTGCCCAGCAGCTGCCCCTGCCAGATGGGCGAGGCCTTGTCGTCCTCCCCGTGCACCACCAGCGTCCTCAAGCGCAGCGTGGGCACCAGCTCCTGGAAGTCGTAGCTGATCAGCACGTCGAAGGCGAGCCGGAGGAACTCGACCGCGTTCAGGGGCATGCACTCCATCAGGTCGCGCGGGGGCTCCTCGCCCCGCCCGGAGAAGACGAAGTGGTAATAGGCGCTCAACATGCGGCGCGGGTTCGCCGCGAGCGCCTGGCGCATGGCGGCCACCCGCTGGCTGGCCACGCCCGAGCCGTAGTGCTCGTCGTTGGTGAAGCGCAGCAGCCCCCCGCAGAGCACCAGCCGCTCCGGCGCGAGGCCGCGCTCGATCAGCTCGTAGGCGAGGAACGCCCCGAGGCCGTTGGCGAGCACCGCCGCCGGCGGCTTGCCGGCGTCCGCGCAGCGCTTGAGCAGGGGGGCGCAGAGCCGATCGAAGAAGTTCTCGCGGGTCAGGTCGGCGGGGGCGGGCGCGAGGTTGTAATCGACCAGCCAGTTGGCGTAGCGGGAGCGGAAGAAATCCACCTGGCGGTTCCAGACCTGGCTGTCG
This sequence comes from Candidatus Lambdaproteobacteria bacterium, assembly GCA_016204605.1. Lineage (GTDB taxonomy): Bacteria > SAR324 > SAR324 > SAR324 > JACQKK01 > JACQKK01. The sequence continues at coordinate 21,910 of JACQKK010000204.1, read as the reverse complement.
AACCCCCAGCCGTGGAGATAGAGCACCGGCTGTCCTTGTCCGATGATCGTCACCTTCATGGCGTGCGCCCTCGTGCTGCGGCGGCGTCGGGCCCGCGGCCGGGCGGCGGAGCGGCGGGCGCGGGAGCCGGAGCCGCCTGCCTGCCCGGCTCGCGCGCGGCCGAGAGCTTCCCCGCGATGAGGTCGGCCGCCCGCTCGTAGGCGCCGGGCGCGCCGAGCGTGGCGGTCACGGCGAGCAGGTCGGCCCGCATGGCGGCCTGCCGCGCCGGCTCCCGCGCCAGCGCCAGGAAGGTGCGGCAGACGCGCTCCGGGGTGAAATCGTGCTGGAGCAGCTCGGGCACCACTTCCCGCCCCGCCAGGATGTTCACGATCGAGATATGGCGGACGTAGGCGAACCGGCGCGCGAGCCAGAAGCTGAGCCCGGCGACCCGGTAGACCGTCACGAACGGGATGCCCGCCATGGCCACCTGGAGCGTCGCCGTGCCCGAGGCCACCAGCGCTAGGCTCGCCAGCCGCAGCAGCGGCAAGAATGCCCCCGGTTCCACCAGCACCGCCACCGCGCCCGCGGCGACCCGCGCCGCGACGGGGCCGCGGTCGAGGTTCGGCGCGAGCGGCAGCACGTAACACGCCCGATAGCCCGCCCGCTCGATCCGCGCCAGGGCCGCCAGCAGCGGCGGCAGGTTGCGCGCGATCTCGCTGGGGCGGCTGCCGGGCATCACCGCCACGATGGGCAGGCCGGCGTCGCCGCCGAGCTGAGCGTCGAGCTGAGCGCCAATCCGTGCGCGAAGCGCCGCCGCTTCTTCATCCGTGGCCGCCTGCCCCACCAGCGGGTGGCCGAGGAAGCGGGCATCCACGCCCGCCGCGCGGAACAGCGCCTGCTCGAACGGAAACAGCGTGATCAGCGTGTCGACGCTGCGGGCGATCGCCCGGATGCGCCCCCGTCGCCACGCCCAGACCTGGGGCGCCGAGTAGTGCACCACCGGGATTCCCAGCCGCCGCGCGACCCCCGCCAGCTTCAGGTTGAAGCCGGGGTAGTCGATGGTGAGCAGCGCCGCCGGGCGCTCGCGGCGCAGGGCCTGCTCCAGCGACCACAGCAGCCGGTACAGCCGCGGCAGGTGGCGCACCACTTCGACCAGGCCGTGCACCTGCAACGCCTCGAGCGGAAAGAGCGGCCGCAGCCCCTCGGCCAGCATGCGCGGCCCGCCGATGCCGATCGCCTCGAGCGCGGGCAGGCGCAGGCGCAGGGCCGCGAGCAGCGCGCCGCCGTGGCTGTCGCCGGAGAGCTCGCCCGCCGTCACCATCAGCTTCATCGGGCGTTCCGCCGCTCAGGGAATCTCATGGCGCGTGGCCTCGCCGAGCAGCTCGTGCTGCTTGCGCGCCTCGGCCTCGACCTGGCGCTGCCACGCCGCCCTGCGCAGCGCACGAGCGCGGGCGCGGTGCGGCTCGGCTTCGGCAGCTCTGCCCTGGCCTTCGAGGGCCTTGGCTAGCAGCTCGTGCACACGCGGGTGCTTGGGGTCCAGCGCCAGCGCCTCGCGGAACGCCGCCTCCGCCTCGGGCCAGCGCTGCCCGGCCAGGGCGGCCTCGCCCGCGCCCAGCAGCGCGGCCAGCGCCTCCATCTCCCGAACCGGGGCTTCCATGGTCACCTCCTCCGGCGATGGCGCACGCCCGTGCCGGCCTGACTGCGCGCACCGGCGAGCTTGCCTGATCGGAATCAAGGCCAGTATAGGCCCTGGCCGCCGGGCAAGGCAACGCGGCGCGGGCGGGACCGTCCCCGCACGCCCGCCCGAGTCGACCTGCCGGGTTGCCCCCTTCGCCTTTGACACGACCCGGTGTGCCGTGGCCCAATGGCGATAGCCGGCGACGGTGCATCCCGCAGGGCACCCCGGGGCTCTCGGCCGCCCCGCCGCGCTTCCCATCGCAGCCGGAGGCCCCATGCCGAGGACGATCCAGTGGTACGTGCGCACCGCCTTGTTCTACCTGATCGCCGCCTCGGCGCTGGGCGTGTGGCGGCAGGTGGAGCTGTGGCGACCCGTCTTCGGCGTCTCCCCCTACGTGATCGTCGTGCACACTCACCTGGCGCTGGTGGGCGGCGTGATCCAGATGATCATGGGCGTGGGGCTGTGGATGTTTCCCCTCACCGTCCCCATCGGGGAACGGCTCCAGTTCAAGGAGCCCCTGGCGTGGCTCACCTACGGCCTGCTCAATGGCGGGCTGCTGGCGCGTTTCCTCGTCGAGGCGGCGTTCCGGCGCGGGGCAGGCGATCTCTACGGCGCCCTGACCGTGCTGACCGGCGTGGCGCAGCTTGGGGCCATGTTGATCTTCGTCTACCACGTCTGGTCGCTGCGCACGGCACGGCGGTTCGCCTCGCCCGCGCCTCCCGACGAGGCCGGCCGGTGATTCGTCAGGGTCTATGGTTCGGGTAGGATGTCCAGTGGTGCAGCACCTGCGGACATCGAAAAACAGATTCCTCGCTGCGCTCGGAATGACAACTCGCCGTCATAGCGAATGAAATGAGGAATCTGCTGTTGCCGTTCGCTTATCGCCCACCAAGGCACTGCGCGACGCTTTCGACCTTTGACGGACACCCCCGGGCCATCTTGTGACCGACCGACCCGAACGATACGGGCCGCAGCTCAGCGCGGCGGGACCGCGGGAGGTGGCGCGGCGGCGGGCGGGACCAGCGGCTCCCCTCCGCCGGTGTGACCCCGCGGGCTGGTCGCTCGCTTGCGCTCCAGCCGTTCGCGCTGGGCCTCCAGCCACGTGCTGAGCGTGCCGATTTCCGCCGGGGATAGCTGGTAGCGCGGCTCGACCACCAGCTCCTGGAGCAGCGGCTGAAGGTACGTGTAAAAGTGGTCGCGCCAGTCGGGCATGGGCTTGCCGCGGGCGCGGTAGCCCACGTGGCCGATCCCGATCTGCCGGCGGAAGCGGAACTCGTCGGTCAGGCGGTCGGGCGCGATGAACAGCACGGCGACCGACACCACGTCGGCCGGCATGGAGATCGCGAAGCCCCCGTCGGCCAGCAGGCGCGCGAGGTGGGCGCTCGGGTGGGTGACCCGTTCCCCGGTCTCCGGCGTCTCGAACTTGTAGTGGTACTTGAGCACGACGATGATCGGCGACCCCAGCCCGGGGTCGAGGCCACTGACGTCGAAGGTACCGACGATCTCCGTGGTCGCCACTCCCAGCCGATAGTCGGCCGCGGCCGGGAGGCATCCCCCCGCCAGCAGCGCCAGCGTCAGGGCCCGGGCGAGAGTCCCCGCCCATGGGGACGGGCGGGTCGAGCGGCGGGCCGGGGCCTCGCGGCGCAAGGGCGGCTCACTCCTCTTCGTCGGATTCGTCGCCCTCGCCCTCGAGCTGGGCCTGGGGAGTCTCCGCCCGGTACACCAGCTCGATGGCGCCGGTTCCGATCTCCTGCAGCGCCACGTAGGTGAAGCGGTGCTCCGAGGGAAGCAGCGGGGCCTTGCCGCCGTGCAGGTCCTTGGCGCGCTTGGCGGCGACGAGGATCTTCTCGAACTGCGTCATCTCGTAGTCCCGCGGGTACTCTTCCACCAGTTCCGGTTCGCTCAACGCCGTTCTCCGCCAGGGATCGTGGATCGGGTGGCCGCCGGCCCGCGGGGCCTTCCCGAAAAGCGCCTCAGCGCACGGCTCAGTATGCCTCAGGTCGCCCGCGGCCACAACGGGGAACGCGGCCACGCCCGCCGCGCGCTCAAGGCAGATAGGAGAGCACGGTCTTGGCCCACTCCGTCAGGCCGTTGGGGGGATAGCGCTTGGCCACCTCCTCGTACAGCTTGCGCGCCTCCGCCGGGTTGTGGCGCGCCAGTGCCAGCCGGCCGAGGCCCACGGCCTTCAGGTCCTGGAACGTCGGATCCGGCAGCGCCTTGTAGTAGGTTTCCGCTTCGGCCAGGCTGCCCCGCTGCTCCATCACGTGGGCGAGCCCCAGGTTGGCCATCGCCCGGAGCCCGGCATCCCCGCCTTTGTGCGCCAGCGCCGACTTGAGCGCCGCCTCGGCGGCGGTGGGGTCCTGCAGCTCCCAGGCGAGCCGGGCCACGAACAACTGCGCCACCGCTCCCAGGCGCGCGCGGGGGAAATCGTCGGCGATGGCCTGAAACGCCTTGCGCGCCTCGACGTTGTCGACCGTCCCGTCGCCCTTGGCGTCGGTCAGCACCGATTCGGCCGCGTAGAACCGTTCGGCGAGCTTCTCCGCGCGATAGCGGACGTAGAGGAAGTAGCCGCCGATCGTCAGCGCGATCACGACCAGGCCGGCCACCAGCGCCGCGATGGTCTTGCGATGGCGGTAGGCCACGTCCGCCAGGTCGAACATCACGTCGCGGAAAGCGTCTTCCTTCAGCGTCTTGCGGTCGATGTGTTCTCGGGCCATGGCCTTTCCGAAGCAAGCGTTCTGCCGCGCCCCGGTACCTGCCGCGCAGCCCGCGCCCGCAGCGTGCGGAAGCCGGCTGCGCGCGCAAGTGCAAGCCCGTATGCTAAGCGAACCGCGGCCGATGTGCAAATCGGGCGCGTGCCCGGGGGTGCACGACAGGGTGGTGAGGAGGCTTGATGATGGGCGGGTTCCGCCACCGGGGCTTGCGGGCCCGCGCAGGCGGCGAACGTGGTCGGGTGCCGAGTCTTGTTTGCACCGCACAGGCAGGTTAAGGCATCAGGAACGAGCGGGTTTCGCGTAACGCACCATCCCATGGTTGGAGAATGGCGAGTGAAGGCACTGGTGATCGGTGGGACCGGCCCGACGGGGCCGTTTCTCGTGAACGGCCTGCTGCACGAGGGGTATGACGTCTCGATACTACATCGCGGGACTCACGACTGCGACGAGGTTCCGACGCACGTGGAGCGGATCATCGGTGATCCGCATTTTCGCGAGCCCCTGCGCGATGCGCTGCGGGGGCGGACTTTCGACCTGGTCGTCGCCACCTATGGGCGCATCCGCCTCATCGCCGAGGTCATGGCGCACCGCACCGAGCGGCTGATCACCATCGGCGGTGCGCCGCTCTACCAGGGCCTGCTGCAGCCCGATGCGCTGTTCCCCGCGGGGCTGCCGGTGCCTCTCCGCGAGGATGCGCCAAAGGTGTCCAGCGAAGGGGAGTTCCGGTTCGGCTACCTGGTGCGGGTCACGGAAGAAGCGGTGCTGCGGGGCCACGCCGCAGGTCATTTCCGCGCCACGCACTTCCGGTACCCGGCCGTCTACGGGCCGCGGCAGGTGACGCCGCAGGTCTGGAAGATCATGCGCCGCGTGATGGACGGACGGCCCTACATCGTGCTCCCGGACGGCGGGTTGACCCTCACCACCCGCGGCTACTCGGAGAATCTGGCCCATGCCGTGCTGCTGGCGGCAAAGCAGCCCGGTGTGGCAGCCGGACAGGTCTACAACTGCGGCGATGACCTGCAATTCACCCTCGCGCAGTGGGTGCAGGTCATCGCGACGGCGATGGGCGGTTCGCTGGAGGTCATCGGGGTGCCCGACCCTTTCGCCTACCCCGCCCGTACCCTGATGTCGTTCCAGGGCCCCTCGCACCATCAGCTGTTCGATCGCTACAAGCTTCGCTCCGAACTGGGATACCGCGACCTGGTGCACCCGCTGGAGGCGGTGCAGCGCACGGTGCGCTGGTACCGGGATCACCCGCCGGATGCCCGCCATCCGGCGCTTGCCGACCTGGACGCGCACTATCGCACCGAAGACGCGATTGTCCGCGTCTACCGTGCCGCGTGCGAGCAGCTGGCCCAGGTCGAGCACGTCGAGTTGCAGTACCGCCATGCCTACCCCCATCCGAAAGAGCCCGGCTTGGCACGGGACCACCGGCTGCGTTAGCCGGGACGGTTCGCTCCGGCATGCGACCCGGGCGGCTTCGCACAGCTCCATGGGGCCGTTGTCGCCGGCGAACGGCGCGAGCAGCGGACGTTCCGGCGATTGCCCCGGCTGTGGGCGTGGCCGCATTGCCTGGGCGGCGGCACGTGGTACTGTGGCAGGCGGGAGCAGCGGCCACGGCGAGCCGGCAGGGCCCACCCACCCCACAGGGGATGGGTATTGAATTGCATCTCGCAGTGGCCGACCTCGCGGCGGCTCGTTGCACCGCGAGGCACCACAGTACGCCGAGGAAGGGAACGCATGGAGAAGAAGGTCCCGCCGGTGGATGTCGACGTCCTGATGGCTCGCGTCAAAGAGAAAGCGGCACGGCGAAGGCAAGCGCTGGAGGAGAGCCAGCAAGGCCGGACCGCGCTTGGCTTTCCCGGCACGGGGTCGGACGACGCCGTTGCGGCCGCGGGCCAGGCGGCCCTGGCCGATCCGCTGACGGCCTGGCGCCAGCGCAGCAGCTACCGCCTCCGGGAGTTCACCGTGCGCCACGACCGGGACTTCGTCGCTCATGCCTTTCGCGGCCTGCTCAAGCGGGAGCCTGACCCCACCGCCGTGAATCGGTATTGTGCGCGCCTGCGCAGCGGCGATATCACCAAGACGTGGCTGGTCGGTCGCCTGCGGTTCTCGAAGGAAGGACGCCGACACGCGGTGCGTGTCCGCGGTCTGTTGATCCCCCTCGCTTTTCACGTGCTGTTCCGCGTGCCGGTGCTCGGAGCGCTGGTGGAATGGCCGCTGGCGTTCATACGCCTGGGCCGCAGTTGGCGCGAGGCGCGATCCGCGGAGCAATACAACCGAGGGGAATTCACGCGGCTGGGTGACCGGATGGCCCTCGTCGCCGCCATGCGGGACGAGACGGAACGGGCGCTCCGCGACACGGAACGGGCGTTCCGCGCTTTCGAGCAGACGGCGCAGGCGGACTTCGCGCGGCTCAAGCGGGACCTCGCCCTGCAGGATCGTCGCATCGGCGTGCTGCTGGAGGAAGCGCGCCGCCTCCTCCCGGAGTCCGGGGCGGATGCGTTCCCCCAGGTGGTGCGGGAAGAGGCGGACCATCGGCTGGATGCGCTGTATGCGAGCTTCGAGGATGTGTTCCGCGGTACGCGCGAAGTCATCAAGGGTCGGTTGGCGGTATACGTGCCGTACATTCGGGACGCCGGGGGCGGCACCCGCGCGGCACCGCTGCTGGATATCGGCTGCGGGCGCGGCGAATGGCTGGAGCTGTTGCGCGAAGAACGCCTCGAGGGCCGGGGCGTGGATACCAATCGGGTGTTCCTGGAGCAATGCCGGAAGGATGGACTCGACGTGACGGAGGCGGATGCGCTGAGCTACCTGCGAGGGCTGCCGGAGTGCAGCCTGGGCGGCGTGACGGCCTTCCATCTCATCGAGCACCTCCCGTTCAACGTCCTGATCGACCTGTTCGACGAGGCTGCACGCGTGCTCCGCCCCGGCGGCGTGCTGGTGTGCGAGACGCCGAACCCCGACAACCTGCTGGTGGGCTCCCGCAATTTCTACCTGGACCCGACCCACCGCAAACCGCTGCCGCCCGACCTGGTAGCCTTTCTCGCGAAGTACCGTGGCTTCGCCCGGGTTCGGGTGCTGCCCCTCCATCCGAGGCTGGAGTACGACCCGGCGGATGCGGAGCGTGACGACCCCATGGCGCCCATTCGCATGGCGCTATACGGCCCGCAGGACTACGCGGTCATCGCGTACCGTGGCTGATGGGGCATGTTCGTGCAGGCCGCCGCGCGGCGGCGCGGTCCTGGCGACCGCCCCGCAGCCCCACATCGGCGGGGTGCGAGATTGGAGCCTGGCGGCCGATCCCCTTGCGCCGGGGCGGCCCTGGCGCCCGGACTCGGCCGATGCCGCCGTTGCTGACGAGCGTATGGAATGACCTGCATCGCAATCGTGATCCCTTGGTACGGTGCCGATCTCACCGGAGGCGCCGAGCGACAGGCCTGGGAGCTCTCCCAGCGCCTGGCCGGGGCCGGTCTGAAGGTGGAGGTGCTCACCACCTGCTGCCGCGCCTTCCTCGCCGACTGGTCCGAGAATCACTATGCCCCAGGGGCGACCGTCGAAGGGGCGGTCACGGTGCGCCGCTTTCCCGTGGACAAGCGCCGGGAGGCGGCATTCGGCCGGGTGAATGCCAAGCTCCTGGCGCTGGAGCGTGCGACGCTCCTTCCTGGCGTGTCTCCCTTGGCGCCGCAAGGAGAGGCCATCTTCGTCCGGGAGAACATCAATTCCAAGGCCCTGCTGGAGCACCTGGCGACTGCCGGGAGGGGGTACGATTGCGTCCTGTTCATCCCGTATCTCTACGGACCGATCATGCAGGGCATCCGCCTGGTCCAGGACAAGGCGATCCTCCAGCCGTGCCTGCACGATGAGCCGTACGCCTATCTGAACGCGATCGCCGAGTGCTTCTACGCCGCGAAGCGCGTGTTCTTCAATTCAGACGGCGAGCTTGAACTCGCGTTGCGGCTGTATGGTCCCGGGATCAGCGGGAAATCCAGGGTTGTGGGTGAAGGCGTGGAACTGCCGCAACCTGCGGCTGCCGACCGGTGCGACGCGCCGCCGGTCGATGGCCCCTACGTTCTGTCCCTGGGGCGGCGCGACGTCGGCAAGAACACGCACCTGCTGGTGGAGGCGTTCGAGGCGTTTCTGGCCCGAACCCACAGCGATCTCAAGCTGGTCATCGCCGGCCCCGGGGCGCTGCCGCGGGCGCCCAGCAGCCCGCAGGTCATCGACCTGGGCACCGTCAGCGAGGGCGACAAGCTGGCCCTGTTGCAGCACTGCCGCGCCCTGGTCAACCTCAGCACCAACGAGAGCTTCTCACGGGTGATGTTCGAGGCTTGGCTGATGGAACGCCCCGTCGTGGTGCACGCGAAGTGCCTGCCCACGGCGACCGCCCTGCAGCGGGCCGGCGGGGCAGGCTGGGCCGCGGCCGACCTGGATGCGCTGATCGGGGTCTTGCGCGAGGTCGATGCGGCCCCCGAGCCACGCATCGCCGCGCTGGGGCGCAGGGGAGCCGACTATGCCCGGCAGATCGCGCAGTGGGATGGCGTCATCGCCCGCTACCTCGAGGAAATCGCTGCGCTGGCGCAGGCGGGCGGGCAGCGCGCCGCCCCGCCCGAGAGGCGGGAGCACGGCGTCCATCAGGTGCTGCCGGATCTGACGTACGGCGATGCCATCTCGAATCAGGCCCTGTTCCTGCGCGAGGTCTTGTTGTCGCTCGGCTGGCGCTCGGATATCTACGTGCGCAACCTGGGCGAGCGCCTGGAGCACCTTGGCAAAGTCTTGTCACCGGGCTCGATACCTGCCTCGGACGTCGTGCTTTACCACCATTCCATCGGCTCGGAGATCACCGATCACGTGGTGCGGCACCCGGGCCCCAAGGTCATGCTCTACCACAACATCACGCCACCGAAGTATGTCGAGCGGTTCGACCCGCTGCTGACCCGGTTGCTGCGCCAGGGGCGTGCGGACCTGCCGAGGCTGGCGCAGGTCTGCGACGATGGGCTGGCGGTTTCCGACTACAATGCGGAGGAGTTGCGGCAGGCGGGATTCCGCCGGGTGCGGACGCTCCCCATCGTCATCGATCCGGCCCAATGGGCCTATCCCGCCGACGCCGCCACCCTCGCACGCCTGCGCGGCGACGGGAGACCGAATCTGTTGTTCGTGGGCCGGCTCGCCCCCAGCAAGTGTCAGCACGACCTGGTGGAATGCTTCGCGCACCTGAAGTCCTATGTGCCCCGGGCGCGCCTGATCCTGGTGGGCGGAGGCGAGCCGGAACACCCGTATACCCGGTTGGTATCGGCCGCCGTGGAGGCCCATGGCCTCCAGGACGACGTCGTGATCGCGGGTCAGGTGGACGAGGCGCAACTGCATGCCTGTTATCGCTGCGCCGATCTGTATGTCTCGATGAGCGAGCACGAGGGCTTGGGAGTCCCGCTGGTCGAGGCCATGTGGTTCGATGTCCCCGTGCTCGCCTATGCTGGCGCGGCCGTGCCGGAGACCCTGGGCCGCGGTGGTGTGCTGTTCGATTCGAAGGCCGATCTGGTCGCCGTGGCCCGGAGCGCCCAGTCGCTGCTGCAGGACGGCGCACGGCGCATGGCCGTGATCGCTGCGCAGCGCGAGGCCCGCGAGCGGTTCACCTGGCGCAGGCTGGGCCCCCTCTATGGCGAGCTCCTCGGGCAGCGGCCGGCGGAGCTGCTCGAGGGGCCGACGAGCGGGCGTGCCCCGGCTGACGTGCCGATGTGCGGGAACGGGCGGGCGCGCCGCCCAACGCGAGATGCGAAACGGCTGCGCGTTGCGTTCGTGGTGCAACGCTGCGGGTCGGAGGTCAACGGCGGCGCCGAGAAGCATTGTCTGGAGGTCGCGAAACGGTTGCATACGTCGTGCGACGTGGAGGTGCTCACCACCTGTGCCCTCGATTACATCACCTGGGCCGATCACTTTCCGCCCGGCCTGGACACACGGGAGGGCGTACCCATCCGCCGGTTTCCCGTCGACTTCCCGCGGGACGTTGACCGCTTCAACGACCGGATCGCTCGCCTGCGGCCCCGGCGCCATACGGCCAGTCTGGAGGAGCAGGAGGGCTGGATGAACGCGCAGGGACCCATTTCCAGTGCGATGCGCGACTACATAGACAGTCACCGCGATGACTACGACGCGTTCGTCTTTTTTACGTATCTCTACGCGACCACGTATCGCCTGCTGCCCCTGGTGCAGGACAAGGCCGTGGTGCTCCCGCTTGACGACAACGATTGGAATATCGAGCTCTCCATGTGGGATCGCTTCTTCGAGCGGCCGCGGCGGTTCATCTTCAACACCCCGGAGGAAGCGGCCCGCTTGCGGCGACGTTTCCCGAATGCCCGCCTGTCGGGTCCGGTGCTGGGCGTGGGGATCGATCCACCGGCCACGACATCGCCGGAGAGCTTCCGTGAGCGCCACGGTCTGCCGGAGCACTACCTCCTGTATGTGGGGCGGATCGAACCGAACAAGGGTTGCGGGGAGTTGCTGGAGTACTTCCTCGCGTGGCGAGAGCGGCGCGGCGACCGCCGTCCATTGGTATTGCTGGGGCGGGCCACGATGGCGGTACCGGAGCATCCGGCCATTCGCGCCCTGGGATTCGTGGACGAGCAGACCAAGTGGGACGCCCTGGCCGGCTGCGATGCCCTGGTGATGCCCTCCGCCTTCGAAAGCCTGTCCATGGTCGTGCTGGAAGCCTGGACGGCGGGCAAGCCTGTCCTCGTGAACGGACAATGCGAGGTGCTGGTCGGCCAATGCCGACGCGCCCATGGCGGCCTCTGGTACGCCGACGGGATGGAATTCGCCGCAGCGCTGGAGATGCTGCTCACGGAAGCAGGCCCTCGCCTCGGAGAGCAAGGTCGCCGCTACGTCTTGGCCAACTACACCTGGCCCCGCATCCTGCAAGGCTTCATGGAGACGATCGAGGCACTGTAGCGGGGCAACGCCCAGGCAGGGCCGTGCCTGCCTGCCCGGATCATCGCCGGTGCCGACCGCGGGGGGTGAATCTCGCATGCCCACGGCTGCGCAGGCTGAGGCGGCAAGGCGCCTCTCGCTGCCCGGCGTGAGCACGCGCTCCGGAATCGTACCGGCCGCAACAGCCCCGTTCGCGGGGCGCCTGGCGCCAGAGAACCCTGGCCAGGTCGGAGGCGCCACGAGGGAGTCCCGGTTGTTAAACCCCGGGAACTCATGTAAACAGCGGCTGGATATCGCAGCGAACTCCTCCGGATGCGCCAGGCTGTGGCCACTGGCCAGGGGCTGGAACAGCACGCCGGCGCCGGAAGCGGGCACCTCTCGCGCCGCCTGCCGGGGCCGACCTGGTCATCGCATGGACAAGGTTTCCGTTGTCGTCACGACCCGCAACGAAGAACGGAACATCGAACGTTGCCTGACCAGCATCAACCGGCAGACCTATCCGCAGATCGAGATCATCGTCGTCGACAACGCCTCCACGGATCGTACCAAAGAGATCGCGCGGACCTTCACCCCGTCGGTGTACGATCGAGGCCCCGAGCGCAGCGCGCAACGCAATTTCGGCGTCGAGCGGGCCGGTGGAGTCTGCGCGATGTACCTGGACGCCGACATGACGCTCTCCCCCGGCGTCGTGGAGGAATGCGTGACGACCCTCAGGCGGGACCCCGCCCTGTGTGGGCTGTACGTTCCGGAGGTGGTGGTCGGAGATGACAGCTTCTGGATCAAGGTGCGGCGGTTCGAAAGAAGCTTCTACGACGGCACGCCCATCGACGCCGTGCGCTTCTTTCCGAAGGCCGTCTTCGAGCGCGTGGGCGGCTTCGACACCAGCCTCACCGGCCCCGAAGATTGGGATTTCGACCGCCGCGTGCGGGCCTTGGGTCCGGTCTCGGTCATTCGAGCCCCCCTCTATCACCACGAGGGAAGCCTCGATCTGGGAACCTACCTGCGCAAGAAGCGCTACTACGCCGGGTCGTTCGATGGCTACATCCGCAAGTGGGGCAAGGGGGATCCGGAGGTACGCCGGCAACTCGGCTTGGGCTACCGGTATTTCGGCGTGTTTCTGGAACACGGCAAGTTCCGCAGGCTGCTGGCCCATCCCCTGCTGACGGCGGGCATGTACTATCTCCGCTTTCGCGTGGGCCTTGCGTACCTGGGGTCTCGCTTCGGCCACCGGTTGAGCTGACATGGCGCGCGGACGCGGGCACCGTCCGACTCCCGCACCGCATCTCGGGTCGCGTGCCTGAAGTCGCGCTGTCGGAACGGGCAACCCGTCCCTCGCACAACCGCCGATCAAGGTCATGGCACCTGCGCGCGAACTCTCCGACGAACTGCAGGCCCCTCGCAAGGACCTGATCAGCATCGTGGTGCCCGTGTTCTGCGAGGAGGATTCGCTGGACAAGCTGGTGCGCCGGGTCGCCGAGATCATGTCGGGCGTCGAGCACGCCGACTACGAGATCGTATTCGTCAACGATGGCAGCACGGATCGATCCCTGGCCAAGCTCAACCGGATCGCCGCGACCGACCGGCGGTACAAGATCGTCGATCTCATGCGCAACTTCGGCAAGGAGGCGGCGCTGAGCGCCGGGCTGCGCTACGCGCGTGGGGACGCGGTGGTGTGCATGGATGCGGACATGCAGCATCCGCCGGAGTTCATCCCGGCGATGATCTCCCACTGGCGCGCCGGCGCGGAGCTGGTCGCCACCTATCGCAAGAGCTACAGGAAGCACCCGCTGCTGCGCCGCATGGCGTCCCGCATCTTCTACTTGATCATGAATCGCATCTCCGAGACCCGCATTTTCGCGCAGTCCACGGATTTTTGCCTCGTGGATCGGGCCGTCGTGGACACCTACAACGCGATCGGCGAGAAGGAGCGGTCGTTCCGCGGCCTGCTGGACTGGCTCGGATCGAAGAGGGCGTGGATCGAGTTCGTGGCCGACGAGCGGGAGCATGGCCGGCCCGCCTACTCGTATGCGAAGCTGTTCGATCTGGCGATCACCAATCTCATCCTGTACTCTTCCCGTCCCTTGAAGCTGATCATCCTGTTCGGGCTGCTGATCTCGGTCACGAGCGCCTTGCTCCTGATCTGGATGGTGTTCTGGACCGCGCTGGACTCGCAGCGCTTCGTCTACACGCCGCTCGCCACGTTCGTCGTGGGCAATACGTTCATGAACGGGCTGGTGCTCACCACGCTGGGCGTGATCGCGCTGTATATCGCGAAGATCAACCGCGAGGTCAGCGACCGTCCCCTGTTCGTCGTGCGCTCCCTGACCAATATCGAAGGCTCGCGCAGCACCTCGCCTTGAGCCATGCGCGGCAACCATGCGCGGCAACCGTGCGCGGCACGCACCGCCGCATCGTACGGGCAAGCGAGGCGCGTCGCGGGCTGGACAGGGTGTGGACACGCGTTGTTCGCGCGGCGCCGGAATGCTATCCTGCACCACAGCACTGGCGCGCTGCGCCGCCAGAGGGGGGCCATTTTCGGGAAAATGACTTGGAAATCCGCCAGGATCGGGCCGGCGAGGCCGCGCCAATCCGGAGACGGCGCCTGCACCGGGTGCGCTCCGTGGACTTCCTCACCGAGCACACCTACCGACTCACGATCGAGCGGGGCGAGTTCGCCTTTCGGGCCGGGCAGTGCGTCAATATCGGCTCCGCCGGCGCGGGCCTGAACCGGGAGTATTCCACCTATTCGTCCGAACAGGACGACGAGCTCGCCTTCCTCATTCGCAGGGTGAACGGGGGGCTGGTGAGCGAGAATCTGGCCAAGCTGGGCCCGGGCGACCACGTGGAGCTGGACGGTCCTTACGGCGAATTCTGCATCGCGAACCCCAACGACGGCCGGCGCTACGTCCTGGTCTGCACCGGGACGGGCATCGCGCCATTCCACAGTTTCGTCGCCTCCTATCCCGGGTTGAACTACACCGTCGTTCACGGCGTGCGGAACATCGAGGAGTGCTACGACCGCGAGAGCTATCACCCGGGCCGGTATGTCGCGTGCATCTCCCAGGCCGGCGGAGGTCAATTCTCCGGACGGGTGACCGCCTATCTGAGCATCCAAGGCGTCGATCGCGCGGCGGTGTACTACCTCTGCGGAAACAGCGCGATGATCAACGACGTGTACGACCTGCTGCGGGAGCACGGGGTGCCCGGCGACAATATCTACACCGAGACGTTCTTCTAACCCTCTGTCCGAGGCTTTCGCGCGATGCGCATCGCTATTTCGTATCCGCCCATCGTCAACGACCGGGGCCAGAAGGCGATGGTCTCGCAGAACCGGAACGTCCAGTTCTTCAAGGCGCCCACCTACCTGCTCCCGGTCATTCAGGCGCAGGCGGCCACGTGGCTGCGCGACCTGGGCCATCAGGTGTACTGGGACGACGGCAACGCCCAGCTCAAGGACTACGGGCAGTGGTTCGACGACCTGGTCGCCTGGCGGCCCGAGATCGTGGTCTTCGAGAGCACGACACCTGTGATGAAGTTCTACTGGCGCACGGTCGATGAGCTCAAGGCGCGCCTGCCGGATTGCGTCGTGATCATGACGGGCTACCATTCCATGCGGCGCCCGGAGGAGACCCTGCAACGCTCCCGCACCGACGTGGTGCTGCGCTCGAACCACATCGATTTCGTGCTGAAGCGGCTGGTGTCGGTGATCGAGCGGCGGCGGGACTGGCGGGGCAGCGCCGATCTGGAAGGCCTGGCGATCCGACTCGATGACGGCAGCTTCCGCTCCACGGGCAACTTCCGCCAGGTCGAGCCCCTGGAGCGTTCTCCCGACGTGGACCGGGAGCTCGTCCAGTGGAAGAACTACGCCTACGAGAACGGGAACTTCCTCCAGACCCCGGGCACCTATGCCACCAGCGTGATCCGGGACTGCATGTTCGGCAAGTGCACCTTCTGCCGATACAATGGCCCGGACCTCACGTTCTCGATGCGCCCCGTCGAACAGAGCCTGGACGAGTACCAGCGGCTCATCGAGCAGCACGGCGTGCGGGAGATCTTCGACGATTCCGGCGTGTGGTACCGCGGGCAGGAGGCGCGGCGCTTCGCCCAGGGCATCATCGATCGGGGACTGCACCAGAAGGGCTGCTACTTCGGCTTCAACACCCGCTTCGAGTACCTGGACGAGGAGACGATCAAGCTGCTCGCCAAGGCGAACTTCCGGTTCGTGCTGATCGGGCTGGAAGCCGCCGACGACGAGACGCTGGAACGGCTCAACAAGGGCTACAAGGTGCAGCACGTCGAGCAGGCGTTGCGGCTGATGACCGAACACGGCCTGCACCCCCATCTCACGATCATGGTCGGCTACTACTGGCAGACCCAGCAGCAGCTCGACCGGACCGTGCGCTTCGTGCGCAGCCTGATGTTCCGCGGCTTGGCGCGCACGCTCCAGGTCACGATCTGCACGCCGCTCGATTTCACGCCGTACCATCAGGAGTGCATCCAGCAGGGCGTCCTGCTCACGGAAGACTACGACGACTTCGACATGAGCCGCGTGATCGTCAGGACGCCGATTCCCCACGATCGGTACTACGAGGCGATCCGCAGGATGTACGGAGTGGCCTTTCACCCGCTGTTCGTGCTTCGGCAGATGCGGTTCCTCGCCTCGTTCCGCAGGCGGGATTGGCAGTTCCTGTTCACCTATGGCTGGCGCGCCATCCGCAGGGTGCGAAACCACGTCTTCAACCTGACCTCACGCCACGTGGATGCTGCGGCCGTCGCCGGGTCGGAAGCGGTGCGCAAAGCCGCGTGAGCCCGTCTCCCGCCCCCGGGCCGTGGCCCCCCAAGGGGCGACCGTCAGGGCAATTCGACTCGTCTGCGAGACAGGATCAGGGCGCGCATCCCGCCGGAGCCGGCCAACACGCCGCATCTGCGCCGCGCGAGGCCGAAGGCCGGCTCGTGCACCGCATCGCCGACGCGATGAGCCTGGCTGGCAAACCGGCAGGGTGCCGGTGCGCTTTTCGGCCATCGGGCCGTGCGCCCACTTTCTCCTCCGCAGTTGGGTTCGCATTCCGTGGTACCGCTGCATCCCATCTTCCATGCACTGAAATCACATGAGCCTTCGATTCCGAAGCCTGTTGTTTTGGATTCCGGCTTCCTTCCTGATAGTCGCTTTTTCACTATACATCACCTGGCCCGTAATCTCCTCGGAGGATCAAGTCGCCGCTGTAGGCGGAGATGGTTTTGGGACCATTGGTGTCATCGGGTCCGCAGTTCAATTGATGGATGAAAATGGCATTGTCGCCGCAATTTTGACATTCGATCCGACGGCACCGTATGTCGCGCCGAATCTCCGTCCACCCTCCGTCGCATTCAGCAAATTCTGGACGATTTACAGTGGGCTGGTTGGACTCATGTTCGGCAGCGCATCGGGATACGATGTTATCGTTCTTGTATCACTTGTACTGAACGGACTGGCAGCCCTCTGGCTCGCCAGATCAGCGGGTTTGGGCCTGGTTGCCTCAGCATTTGTGTCTCTCTCCGTCCTGGTTTATCAACACCCCATTCAACGAAGTGTCGGCCATTTGTCATTGGTCACATTTTTCCCTCTCATGCTCCTGTTGGCACAGGGGTGGATACTGGCAGAGCGGATGACTCGCGGTCGGATATTCCTCCTCGTCCTGCTGTTGATCTTGACGTTTCAGATCAATGAATACTACGGATATTTCGGGGCCTGGGGGGTCGCCGTGCTTGTGATCACGCGGCTATTCCTACGTTGGGCCGAAGGTCATGATTCGCCCTTGAAGGTTATCCAAACGCATATAGCTTCTATCGTGTTGGGTGTTGCCCTACTGATCGTGTTGTTCGTCTTGCTTTGGCCACAGGTGTTTCTTGCGAAGATGCTGGGTACAGGTGGGGCTCTGGCTGCACGACGATTCGACAGAGCGAATTTTTTTACATTCGGAGCAGACCATGCGCTGTATGTCTTCTCGCCCGGCCTATCCCTGTTCAAACAGGGCGCGCTCACCCGACTGACCACGCGCGTGTGGGAATTTGCGACGTTTCGGGTCGGTTTCGCCTATGGGGTTCTTGCGATGATTGCCTTGCTGACTGCGATAGTCATGGCCGTTCGCAGAGTGCGAAGACTCATAACCGGCAGGACAATACTGATCCGCATTCGGGTCTTGGCTGCGACTCCTGAAGCGCAATTCGTATTGCCGTGGTTTGTGTTGCTGCTGGTCGGCATGAGTCTTGGGGTTCAGCCGGACCGGTGGTGGGCGCTAAGTAAAGTGACAATGGCGATAGGGCCCATGTTCCGCGTATCCGCCCGAGCGTATATTTTGTGCACGATCTCGATTTTCATGATCGGTGGATGGTTGATTCACAAGTTGCTTTCCCACAGGAGCTCAAGTGACCCTGGAATAGGACGACCAGCGCTCGGGGCGGGACTGGCGGTCTTCATGACCACCGTTGCGATCGCGGATCATCTGGGCGGGTTCAAGCTTCCGCAGATTTCAGGGGTCCAATTGCCAGCGGAGGAATTGCGCGTAGCACGGTATCTTGCTCCGCTCCCGGATGGGATGGTATTGAACCTGCCGTACTGGTCGGAAGATTCCGGCGATGTTCCGGAAACGAATTATAATTACATCATGCAACGAGCGTTACACAAGAAGAAGATATTGAATGGGGCAAGGGGTGCGGTGGGGTCCCGATTGAAGCAACTGACCGAGAAGGTGGATGGGTCTTTGATCGACTTCCTCGGGCACGCAGGAGTGCGTTATCTCGTGGTGTGGAGGAATCAGCAATTCCCCTATACGCCGCGGAAACCCGTCTCGGACGATGCCATCCGACGCGATCCCCGTTTGAAGCTTCACTTGAATACCGACGGAGCGGCGGTCTATGAAGTGGCGGGTTCGGCGCCCTGGGATGCCAATAACTTCATTCGGAGGGTTAGCGAGGTACGGTGAAGGATAGGGAGTAGGGTAAATATCCACCGGCAGAGCCGGGGGATATTTACCGGAGTTCACTCCTCAGCTTGGGCGTCAGCAACCCCCGGAGAAACATCGCGCCGTAGGTGAGATGCGACAGCAGGATCGTGGCCACCGTCAGCAGCCCCAGCGCCGGGTGGCGCGTGCGCGAGAACACGTCGACCAGCGCCAAGGCGAAATAGAGCGCGATCAGCGCGGCCCAGACGTAGGATAGCCGCGCATCGATCAGCGCGCCGCCCAGCAGCCCGAGATTGCCCAGCAGGAACGCGCTGGGCGCCAGATAGGTCGGGCGGAGCGAGGTCCGGGGATGCACCCGCGCGAAGTGGCCGCGATGCAGCCCGTAGTTCGCGATCTGCTTCAGGTGTGGTCGGAAGACCTTCCTGCGGTGGTGCCAGACCACCAGTTCCGGACTGTACAGGATCGTATGGCCGGCCTTGACGAGGTCGAGACAGAACTTCGTGTCCTCACCCGGCCAGAACGCGTTGTCGAAGCCGCCCACCGCGTCGAAGGCGCGCTTGGAGACGATCAGGTTCACCGTGGGGAGGTCGTCCACCGGGAACGCGCGCTGGACCGGGACGTAGCGGTAGTGCTTGCCGCCGCCGCCGATCCAGGTCTCGTAGAACAGGCCGGAGGCGCGCTCCCGCAGGGTGCTGCCGGGCGGGGTGACGCCGGGGCCGCCCAGGCATGCCACGCCCTGCTCCCGCATCAGCCGCTCGGCCACCCGCAGCCAGTCCCGGCGCGGATAGGCGTCGTCATCGATGAAGGCCAGGTTCTCGTAGCGGGCCTGACCCGCAGCCAGGTCGCGCTTCACGGCCGGGCTGACGCGCCCGGAGGGGATGATCCGCACCTTGGGGTGACGCAGCGCGCCGGGCAGTTCCGGCGGCGGATCGTTGGGCACGACGATGATCTCGAACGCCTCATAGTCCAGCCCCAACGCGATGGGCACGGACTCCCGAATGTAGTCGTTGATCGCCTTGACCGGGACGATGATCGAAAAGCCCATATTGAGACCGCTGCAAAATAGGAGTTGCTCGCAGTCGCGCCCGCCGCTGTGATCAATTCAAGGCTGCGCGGAAGAGCAAAAGACAAGGGTTGAACCAGAATTGAGCTGCGCTTGACGTGGGTCTGGGATAGTTCGGGTTTATGCGTGCTAATGTTTTAGCAATTGTATTGTAATGAAGTGCGCATGTCGAACATCCAATTTTCCTAGAATCGATGGTAGCGGAAAATAGCCAGCGCCGAGTATTTGTTTGACTTCAAGACCATGAGCTTCAAAGAATTCAATTAACCCCATGTAACTAAAAATAGTCTTGTGCGTCCACGAGGATAATTCGACAGACTCTCCACGATGAATGGCCAATGGATTGCCAATGCCCGAACGGATGGAACTTAGGTTTGTGAGAGAAAACATCTGCCAGCCCATGGCGCAAGCAAAGACATTGCACCAACTTGCCGCATTTTCTGTACTTATTACAGCATATCCGCCCGGTTTGAGGACGCGCGCAATCTCCGATGCGAAAATGTCGACATCCGCAACATGCTCAATCACTTGGTTAGCATGCACCAAGTCATAAGAATCGCTGGGAATCGGAAGTCGTGCATTCAGGTCGGCCTTTATGCTCTTCACACCTCTCGCTGCCGCAAGCGCAAGGCGCGTATCGACAATGTCAACTCCCGTGATTTTCTCCGTGCCGATACTGTTAGCGCACGTGATCGACCACTCACCGTCATCACAACCCAAATCGAGAAACTCGGCACCTGATCTTCGTCGAAGCAGGTCAAGGATATTTCTCTTATTGAGATCCATGGCCCGAATCCATAGGTTATGAAGATAAGTCGCGAAGTATCCCATCACGCTTCCTCTTGCGTCACCGACGCGTGAACTTGAGAGCGCCGAAAAACTGGGGGTGTTGGCGCTGGTGCACGCCGCACGTCGGCGCTGGCGTTGCTCTGAAGAGACCTCACCGAGACCCCTCAAAAGGCCGGAGTCCCGGAGCGGACGTGCAGCTCGACCCCCCAATCCGCCGGGCAGGCTCAAGCGGGCCTCTGCGCGATCAGCCTGATGTCGTCCGCGAGGCCCTGCCAGGGGCTTTCGCGTGGAAGCGCCCCGAAGGACGTCTGCGGTTTCCAGAGCGAGGCGGCCAGGTAGTGGAGCGTCGGCAGGGCGACTGCCCCCGTCATTCCGCTGCCCGTCAGAAACACGCGGCGCAGCCTGAGCCTGGCCTGCTCCGAAAGGTAGGGCGGCAGACGATACGTGAAGCGCTCCAAGGCCACGATGGTGAATCCGCTCCGCTCGAAGAGTCGAGTGAGACTGGTGGGCGAGAAGTTGTAGATGTGCGGTGTCTGCAGGTACTCGCTGACCGTCTCTCTAGGCTGATCGTTCAGCGGCGGGGAGTTCGGGAGCTCGACGAAGAACATTCCGCCTGGCCTGAGCAGCGAGGCGACGTGTGCCATCACCCTGGCGATGTCCGTGAAGTGCTCCAGTACGTGCGACATCACGATCAGGTCGAACCGGTCCGTGATGTCGAACAGGTCCATTGCCAGCAGCTCGATGCCGTACCTCTTCCGTCCGAACTCCCTCATGCGGTCGTTGAATTCCGTGCCGACGACGCGATTGTGCCGTTTGTACATGTTGAGGAGTACGCCGTCGGCTGCACCGACCTCCAGAATCGTGCAGCCGCTGAACGGCCGCCTGGCGGACACGAATGCGAACTGACTCGCGCTGCGGAATCTGCGAAAGAGCCGCTTCACCTGGAAGGATGCGGCGGAGTAGCGGTGATATTCCTCGGCGTAGTAGCGGCGCATCTCCTCGACGGTCGGTTGATCCTCCAGGAAGTAGCCCACGCACGATCCGCAGTAGGCGACTTCGTGACGGGTCGCCCACACCGCATCGACCGTCGCCACGCCTGGCACGCAGCCGCCCGCGCCGCAGAAGGGGCAGGTCATGGCCCGGTCATCACGTTCGCTGCGCTCGCCCATTCGGTCGGTCGCCACGGGTTCGCTGCCGGCGAGGCATCTGCGCCGGCCGGCAAGGCTCGCTCAGGTCGGGCGCCTCGCGCGACCTGGGTGCGCGTCGCGTCCCGCAAGCACGCCATGGGAATCGTGTTCATTCGGCGGTGTCACGCGCGGCGCTGCCCACTTCGCGGAATGAGCTGGCGTGGCCCCTTCCCCGTCGCGACCAGCAGCGCCACGCTCGCGGTCAGCACGAAGGCGCAGCCGATCAGCACGCCCAGCGCCACCTGCCCCGGTGTGTCGTGCAGCCAGAAGTAGATCAGCCCGGCGGTCATCGCCAGCCCGGCATAGGTCGGATAGAGGAATTCGAAGCGCGATTTCGCCAGGAACGCGCTGAACAGCACGTTGATCACCGCCAGGAGCGCCATCGCGGCGGTGATCACGGGCAGGTAGCCGCTGGACGCGGCGTACTTCGCGCCGAAGAGCAACGTTACCACGAACTCGGGAAAGAGGAAGACGAGCAGGGCGTACGCCCCCGAGAGAGCCATCGTCAGCGCCAAGGTCAGCAGGATCGCCGGCAGTGCGCTCTGCCGGGCTCGCGTGCTGGCGGCCACCTCGGGGAACAGCACGGACAGCAGCACCATCGGCAGGAACGTGGCGATGCGCGCGGTGATCGCCGC
>JACQKK010000043.1 GCA_016204605.1 Candidatus Lambdaproteobacteria bacterium | reverse complement strand
GCGCGGGTCTGCAGGTTGGCCAGGTCCGAGCCCGCATTGGGCTCGGAGTAGCCCTGGCACCACTGCACCTCGTGGCGGGCGATGGGCGGCAGGAAGCGCGCTTTCTGCGCCTCGGTGCCGACCTGGTAGATGAGCGGCCCCACCAGCGTCAGTCCGGAGGCCTTGGGGATGGGCGCCCCGGCGCGGTGGATCTCGTCCATGAACACGAGCTGCTGCGCCGCGTTCCAGCCGGGCCCGCCATACGCGGGCGGCCAGCGGAAGGCGAGCCAGCCGTGCCGGGCCAGCGTGCGGTAGAAGGCGTCCGGGTCCCGGAACACGGCCTCGACGCCGCCGTACGTGTAAGGGTCGGCCTTGTCGGGCGTGTAGTTGGCGGCGAGCCAGGCGCGCACCTTCGCGCGGAAACCGGCCAGCTCCGAGGAGTCGCTGAGATTCATGGTGGCCATCCCTGACGGGAAGCGGCGCGCGTCGCCGCCGCGAGGGGGCGGGTGCGACGGTTCGCAGATGCCTCTGGCGGGTCGAACATTGCAGGAAACCGCGCAAAACGCAATCGCCGCGGGGCGGGGCGAGCCGGCAGCCGGCGACCTCTCGCGCCGGGGCGCAGCGCGGCATGGAGGGGGGCGGCGCGGGGCTCCCGGGCAGGCGTCGGGCGACCCTCCCGCCGGCCGGCGCGACCGGCCGCTTGCCGTCCCCACCCCTTTCCCCTCCCCACCCGGTGGGGTGGGGTGCCCGCAGGGCGGGGTGGGGACGCGACGCCGCACCGGCGCCGCCACTACTTCCCGGGCTTGGGCTTGGCTACCACCTTGTTGCGGATCGGCGGCAGCGACTGGAGATAGACGGCGATGGCCTTGCGATCCGCGCCGGTCATGTACTTGTAGCCGTGGTCGATGACCTCGGCCATCAGCCCCTGCACGTCATCGCCATCGGCCTTGATGCCGGTTTCGAGGAAGTAGACCAGGTCCCGCTCGCGCCACGTGCCGATGCCCGTGTCGCGATCGGGGGTGATGTTCGGGGCCAGCTCGCCCTCGGGGCCTTCCGCCGACCCGGCGTCGAGCATGGCCGGCCGCAGGGCGCCGATCAGGTTGCGCGGGGTGTGGCACTCGCCGCAGTGTGCGACCGCCTCCGCGAGGTAGCGCCCCCGGTTCCACTCCTCGGAGCGGTTGGGGTCGGCCACCAGCACGCCGATCTCCAGGTTCAGCCATTTCCAGTAGCGCAGCGGGAACCGCCATCCGAACGGCGGGCTCATCTCCGGCGGGCGGTTGGGCTGGGACACCGCCTTCAGCGAGAACAGGTACGCCTTGACATCCCGCAGGTCCTGATCGGTCATGCGGGTGAAGGAGGTGTAGGGGAACACCGGGAAGAAGTGCCGCCCGTCGGGCCCGGTGCCCTCCCGCATGGCCCGCACGAAATCGGCATCGCTCCACGTCCCGATCCCCGTCTCGCGGTCGGGGGTGATGTTGGTGCTGTAGAGGGTGCCGAACGGTGTCTTGATGCTCCGGCCCCCCGCCATGGGCGCGCCCTGGTTCTTGCCATCGGTGTGGCAGCGGCACCCGCCGGAGGCGTGGAACAGGTACTCGCCCCGCGCCGCCGCGGCACCCTCGGCGGCGGGCTGGGCATGCGGCGCGCCTGCCCAGGGGGGCAGCGCGGCGACGACGAGCGCCAGCGTGCAGAGCGGCCAGAACGCGCGCGGGCGCCAGCGATAGGTACGCATTGGCAATGTCGGAGCCGAAGGGGGCCGTACACGGGGGAGGGGAGGGCGCGCCGCGTCCTCGCTCAGGCAGCCGGGCTGCGTGCGCGGATCGATTCGGGGACCTAGCACGGATGAAGCGCGGATTTCCACTGCCGCCCGATGGCTTCCGCCGCGGCGGCGCCGATCTGCTGCGGATACGGCCGGAACCGCATCACCATAATCGGCATGACGGGGCCCGGCAGGGTCGCACGGAACGCCCACGGCGCCCCGGCGACCCTCCGGACGTCAACGGCGCCCCGCTACTCAGATGCCGAGAATCTGCATGGCCTTCTTGAGCGAATCCACCGAGGCCTTGTGGTCCCGGGCCTTATGCTGGCGCTCGCCATCGGCCCGCAGCTTCTTCACCTCGTCCGTCTGGGCCGGCGTGAGCATCGCGGTCTTCATGGCCGTGTCGATCTTCCGCATCAGACTCGGGCACTGACTCGCGAACACCGGCGAAGCCAGGGCAATCCCCACCACCACGAGCAGCCAACGCCACATCTTCGAGGTCTTCATGGTATCCCCCAACGTTTTCCCTCGCATTGACGACGCGCCAGGCCGGCTCGGCCGGCCTGGGCCTACTTCATTTCCTTGTAGGAATCCTTCTTGTCCTTGCGGAAGCTCTTGTGGCAGTCGCCGCAGGCCTTGCCGACAGCCTTGTACTGGGTATCGATCGCCTTCATGTCGCCGGAGCTGACGACCTGCACCAGCTTGGTCGCCGCCTTGTTCAGGGCCTCGGCACCGGCCTTGAACTTGGCCATATCGTTCCAGATGGCCGGCATGGCATCGGTCTTCCCCTTGTCCGTGCCTTCCGGGAAGATTTCCGCGATCATGTTCGCGGTGTCGGCGAGGCTCTTGGCGTGCGCAGCAATCTGATCGCCGTAGGGCAGCTTGCTGGTGATGATCTCCTTGATGGCCGCGGAGTGGGCACCCTGGGAGCGCATCACGTCCTGGCGATACTTGATCACGGCCGTATTCTCCTGAGCGAAGGCCGCGAAGGGGAAGGTCAGCACCAGCGCCATCAGTCCCAGCAGGTGCAGTGCGCGTGCAGGCTTCATGCGTCTCTCCATGTTGTTGGCGTGGTTCCGGCGGCTACGGGAGCGCCGGCTGCAACGGCGTGCGGGGCCTGGACCCCCCTTCGGCACGGCAACTGTGCGCCTCGGTTCGGTAAACACGGGTCGAGCGGGAATATTCCCTGAACCCCCCTCCGCTCCGCAGGGCGACCGACCCGGCGCTGCACGGCGCGTGCTTCTCTCGCCGCCGGTCAGGCATGTCGCCGCGCGGCCAGCGGGAAGGGCGGCTGGGAATCGCCCAGCAGCCACGAGAAGAACTGCTCCACCGACTCGCGGTTGTGCTCGTCCACGTAGTAGAACGAGACCCCCCGATCCTCGATCTCCCAGAACTCGCGCGTGGTGTTGGCGAAGAGGTCCCGCTTCACGGAGCGCACGAACTCGGGAGATTCCTCGCGCATGTCGTCGAGGATGCGCTTCACCAGATCGAAGCGGCGCTGGCGGATGAAGAAGCCGGCCATCAGCGCCTGACTCTTCCGGACGCCGCGCAGGAACGCCAGGTCCTCCGGGGTGGCGGCAAGCTGGTCCAGCTCGAGAAACACACGCAGCAGACCATCGATGTTCTCGGGGAACCGCTCGAACACCAGTTCGATCAGCACGCGCAGATCGTAGGCCACGGCATCGAGAATGAAGAAGATGCGGCGGCGTTGGCTGTTGTGGCCGTAGTATTTCAGATGGAGGGCGATCTTCTCCAGCAGGTCGGGACGATACAGCACGGCCTCGCCCAGTTTGCGGTACTGGTAGATCACGGTGACCGCCGAACGGATGTCGCGCTCGCTCTGGCAGTACATGATCAGCGTGTTGAAGCCCTTGATGACGAACTCGACCGTCCTGTCGGCATCGACGGCCGCCGCCATCTCCCCGATCTCCCGCAGGTTCCGGGCGATGCAGCCGTTGATATCGCGCACCTTGCGCAGCGAGGTGGTGAAGGCCAGCTCGTACTGCTTGAACACCTCCAGCTCGAGCCACACCCGGTTCTTCACCACGTCGTCCAGCACCTCCTGCGACAGCCCCATCATCTGGCTCGCTTCCACCTCGAACCAGGCGGCGGGGAGCCTGGCCTTGCGCTGGAGATAGAACAGGGTGGCGGCCTTGATCGAATCGAGGCTCTGCAGCGCCAGCACCACATCGGCATGGGTCAGCGACGACATGGCGATGTCGCTGAGCTGCCGGATCGAATTCGTGACCTCGGCCCGGTGGCGGGCGATGTTGGCCCGCTCCCGCTGGGCCATCGCCAGCGTGATCTCGATCGAGTGCTCGATGCGGTCGATGATGTTGCGCGGCTGGAGGAAATGGAACACGTACTTGAAGTACGGAATGACCATCACGATGGCCAGCGTGGAGAGGATCACGTACAGCGCCATGCTCACCGAGGAGTAGTTCTCGGCGGTGCTGACTCCCGCCAGCCACATCCCGAAGCACAGCGGCACCACGTTGGCGAAGAAGATCAGCGTGTTGAGCGGATCCGCGAGGAACAGGTCGACGACGCGCGAGGTGTAGCTGGTCGCCGATAGCTGGACGATGATGGCGACCACGGTGATCGTGATTGCGAAGATGCCCGCCAGCACCTGCAGCGAGGCGAGCAGCAGCTCGTGCGCCGCATCGGCATCCTGCAGGAAGATCCAGTCGGTCAGCACCCGTTCGGGCTGCTGCCGCAGGATGCCGAAGTCGATGACCCGGCCGACGAGGATCAGCCCGGCGCTCACCCCCAGCGAGACCAGGATCGGCGGCAGCCAGATGCGCAGGGCACGCCTGCGCGGACGGATCCCGTTGGACGTGACGGCACGCTGGAACGCCAGGGGCGGACCGGTCGGCCGCGCTTTCCTCCCCACGATCCCGCGCATCTGGTTTCCCCCCGGGAACGAGCGGCACAACTGCGGAATGGCCCGGGATGCGGGTGCCCCCCAGTTCGATCCCCGCTTACCCTTTACCACGGGCGGTGTACAATCGCCACAAGCACACGGCGGGCCCGTTCCGCTCCAGGGCAGCCCTGAATCTTCTTCCGGCGTCGCGATTCCATGCCCTATCGTCTGCTCAGACAGCCCTCCGGGGCCATGGCGGTCCACGACAGCCGCACCGGCGAAACCATGCACCCGGGACTGGGCCCTTGGCAGGAGGCCCAGCAGCTCTACGTGGCTGGCTCCCAGCTCGCGCTGCGGCTCAAGGAGCCGGCTCCGGCGCAGGCGAACCCGCCGCTGACGGTGTTCGATGTGGGGCTCGGTGCCGCCGCCAATGCGCTGGCGGCGCTCGCCTGCCGGGAGGCGCTGCTCGCGGGGCCGGCAGCGGCGCGGCGGGTGCGCCCGCTGCATCTGGTCAGCTTCGAGCAGGAGCTGGAGCCGCTGCGCTTCGCCATCGCACAGGCCGCACAGCTCGGCTACCCCAGGGGTCGCGAGGCGCTGCTGCAGGCGCTGCTGGATCAAGGCCGGGCGGAAGCCGCGGGCGTGACCTGGGAGCTGCGCCTCGGGGACCTGGTGCACCTGATCGCCGAGGAGCCGTGCCGGGCGGACGTGATCTTCTTCGACCCCTTCTCGCCCAAGGCCAACCCCGAGCTGTGGAGCCTGCCCGTGCTGGAAAGTCTGCACGGGTGCCGCAGACCGGGCTCCGACACGGTGCTGGTCACGTACAGCTCGGCATTCTCCACGCGGGCCGCGCTGCTGCTGGCGGGGTTCTACGTGGGAGAGGGACCGCGCCTGGGCGGGCGGCTGACCACGGTCGCCGCCACCCGCTGCTCGCTGCTCGCCGCGCCGCTCGACCCGGGCTGGCTGCGCCGCTGGCGCCGCGAGCGGGAGCCCTGGCCCCTGCTGAGCAGCCCGGCGGCGCGCGCCGCCTTGCGCGAGCGCCTGCTCGATCATCCGCAGTGGAGCCAGGTCGAGGAGCCGCCGGCACCGCCGGCGCCGCGACCCGGCGCTCCCCGGCGCAGGGTCGGCAAGGACACCGCTGGCCTGCACACCGCTGGCCCGCACACGGGGGGCCGGCGCCGAAGTGGCCGGAGGGGCGACGCGCGGTGGGGGGACGACACGCGCAGTCGCGGGGGCGACCCGTTGAACGGCCCGCCCCGCCGTGATACTCGCAGGGAGCCCGCGCCGGGCCATGGCCGGCCTCCGCAGAAGCGCCGCCCCTGACGGGGGCACCCCAACCGATCACCTGCGATCATCGAGGAGCGACGCCGCGCATGCTGGACCTACGCGAAATCCGGGAACGCCGGGAGGAGGTCGAAGCCAACCTGCGCAACCGCAACGTGAGCTTGAAACTCGACGTGCTGCTGGAAGCCGATGAGCATGCCCGGCGGGCCAAGCGCGAGCTGGACGCCGTCCGGCAACGCCGCAACGAGATCGGGGCGCTGATGCAGACGCCTCTCTCCCCCGCGGAACGGGCCCGATGCATCGAAGAGAGCCGCCGGCTGAAGGAAATCGAGGCGGAACTGGACGCTGACGTTCAGACGCGGGAGAAGGAACGCCGCGACTTGCAGATGGCGGTGCCCAACTTCACCCATCCCGCCGCACCCGTCGGGCCCGACGATGCCCACAACCGCGTGCTGCGCACCGTGGGCGAGCCGGCCCGGCTGGACTTCTCCGCCAAGGACCACGTCGAGCTGATGGAGGCGCTGGACCTCGTCGATTTCGACAGCGGCGCCAAAGTGGCCGGCCAGAAGTTCTATTTCCTCAAGAACGAGGCGGTGCTGCTGGAGCTGGCGCTGGTGCAGTTCGCCACCCGCATCCTGCGGGAGGAGGGGTTCACGGTCTGCATCACACCCGACCTGGCCCGGCGCGAGATTCTCGACGGCATCGGCTTCAACCCGCGCGGCGCATCCACGCAGATCTACAGCGTGGCCGATTCGGAGCTGAGCCTGATCGCCACGGCGGAGATCACGCTGGGCGGCATGCTCGCCGGCGAGGTGCTGGAGGCGGAAGCCCTGCCGCTGCTGTTCGGCGGAATCTCGCACTGCTTCCGCACGGAGGCGGGCTCCGCCGGCCGGGAATCGCGGGGGTTGTACCGCGTGCACCAGTTCACGAAGGTGGAGATGTTCGCCTTCACCCGTCCGGAGGATTCCGGCGCCATGCACGAGCGTATCGTGGCCATCGAGGAACGCATCTACCGCGAGCTCGGGGTGCCGTTCCGGGTGGTGGACGTGTGCACGGGAGACCTCGGCGCCCCCGCGTACCGCAAGTACGATCTCGAAGCGTGGATGCCCGGCCGGGAGCGCTGGGGCGAGATCACCTCCGCCTCGAACTGCACCGACTACCAGGCGCGCCGGCTCGACATCCGCTTCCGCGAGCAGGGCCGCAAAGGCACCCGTCACGTCCACATGCTCAACGGCACCGCCATCGCCGTCTCCCGCGCGCTGATCGCCCTGATCGAGAACGGCCAGCGCGCCGATGGCTCCATCCGGCTGCCCGCCTGCCTCGGGCTTGCCGACATCCCGGCCCGATGGTAGACTGCGAACGTGGCTTGATTTCCGCTACCAGAGCGAATTTGCGGGATGGGAAGCGGTTCGGCGCCGGTCTTGTGCGGGGTTCCGCCCGGTGGCCACAGCGCCGGGTAGGTGCCCGCCTGGCAGAATCTTTCGGGATCAGCAGCTTCAAGGGCAGCACCATGTTCGATCCGGGTGCGAAGACCCCATCGCCGGCGCCGGCCGGCGAACCAGCCCACAGGCTCCGCCTTCATCGTGCTGCGCGCCCCGCGGCTTCGCGAGGAGGGTGGGGCCGGCTTGAGCCGACGGCCGCAGCCGTCGCAACTCCCAGGCATCTTTCCCGCGCGACTGGCCGCCCGTTGCGACGGCCGTGCGCCACTGGCCGCCGACGGCTGGATGCCCGTCTGCGGGTGCACGGGCGGGTTGCCACCGCCCATTCCGCTCGCTGACCCTCCACGCGCGAGACGCCGGGATGTTCACGCCCCCCAAGATACTGGTCGCCATGCCGTCCCTCAAGGACGGCTACTTCGACCGGAGCGTGATCCTGCTCTGCGAGCACAACGAGGGCGGGGCGATGGGGTTCGTCATCAACTCCCCGTCGAACACGACGGTCGACGACCTGCTGCGGGAGCTGAATCTCCCCGCCCGCTGCCGCGACGAGCACATCATCATGATCGGCGGCCCGGTGCAGCCGGAGCTGTGCTGGGTCGTCCATTCCCGGGAGTATCAGGGCAAGTCCACCACGAACATCGGCGAGCAGCTCGCCCTCAGCGCGGCACAGGAGGTGCTGACGAGCATCTGCGATGGCCAGTCGCCCGCCTTCTACCTGGTCGGCGTGGGTTATGCCGGGTGGGGCCCCGGGCAGCTCGAGCAGGAGATCGAGCAGGATGCGTGGTGGCTCGCGGATATCGATGTGATGTCGGTGTTCGACCACCCCAGCGAGTCGCGCTGGGACATGGTCATGAAGCTGCTCGGGCTCAACCCCTACACGGCCACCACCCGCCGGGTGTGATCGGCCCCCCTCCCCCGCCGCACTGCCTTTCGCCGCGCCGCGAAAACCCACCCCCGGATTCCCGCACTTGCCCCATGGGGAACAAGCGAAAGGCGTTACCCTGTTCACCGAGGAGCTGTGGTCGCTGCCGGCGGCGCACCGGGAAGCCGTCATGGGTCGCGCCGTCTGCGAATGGCTGGGCTGGGCGCTCACGGCCGGTGGCTGAGGGCGCCGGCCGCGGCCCCACACCCGCCGGCGGGCGCCGGCGCGCCCCTCTCCGGAGGGAGAGGGGCTGAAACTGGCCATGATGGCCGGTTGGGGCCTCCCTCCCTCTCCTTCCGGAGAGGGAGGGCCGGGGTGGGTGAGGCCGCCCCGGCCGCCGAAGGCTCCACATTTCCCCCTCCCCAATTCTTGGGGAGGGGGCCAGGGGGAGAGGTCGCCTGCCGGGTCGCCCGCGGCTCAGACCAGCAGCGGCGGGGAGGCGTGCTTGTGCAGCTCGGTGAGCGGCCGGCGGCCGGCGAAGCCCTCTTCGTACAGGTGGAAGTAGGCGAGCTCTTCCTCGTTCAGCGTCCAGCAGTAGTAGTAGCCCTCGCCCGAATCGAAATCGACCGTCCACAGCCCCTTGGGCAGCGCGCCGAGGGCGATCACTTCGTCGGCCCATTGGGTGATCGCGGTATTGACCCACTCGTTGAGCTTGGCGGCCTTCGGCGAGCCGTGCGGGTACTTGCGGAGCTGGGCGCGCAAGGCATCCACCCGCGCGTGGACGAACGCGGTGCGTTCCTGGAGCGTCTCGATCAGCTCCTGGGCCTCTTCGTACGTGAAGATCTTCGCGCCGCTCATGGCAGCTCGCAGTCATCGTCCGGGGCGGCCCCACGCGCCGTGCGCCGCGGTCGTATCGTGTTCAGTTGCCGCGCAGCCGCGCCAGCCGCGCAGCCAGCCGCTCCGGCTCCTCTGTCCACGACCCCGTGCGCACCCGTTCGATCAGCTCGGGGACGCGGCCGTCGTCGAGGTACTGCATGAACACGGTCGAGCGGGTGCCGTCCTCGTCCTGGCAGAGGATACGCTTCAGCTCATCGACGATCGGCGCCGCCTCGGGGATGTTCGAGAGCCGGTGCAGCAGCAGGATGCGCTGGATCTCCGCATCGGTGGACACCAGCGCCAGCAGGGAATCGGTGTTGCGGTACTCGAAGTATTTCTGGAACAGCGCGGGGTAAAGCCGATCGTGCCGGTTGCGGGCCTGCGGGCCGCAATCCCCGTGGCGGGTCGCCATGTTCTCGCAGCGGACGATACTCCGCGCGATCCGTACGGCCAGATCGGGCGACGCCTCCACCTTGGCGCGGAACAGCGCGAAGAACTCGTCGCTGATGATGCGGAGCAGCGCCGTGGCGATCTGCGCCTTGATCTCGGGATCGTCGATGCGGTCGTCGCGGCAGATGCGATCCGCCAGGTATTCCAGCATCCGCCCCTGCACCAGATTCGTCAGGGCCTGCACCACGAATCCGTCGACCGCCGCCCCCTCGCCGCAATCCAGGCGGTCCACGCACCGCGCGATCGCCGGCGCGTACCGGCTGGTCTCGCCGGTCGGTGGTTGCGTGGCACTGGGCTGGCTTCGGATCATGATGCGATCGGCACGTTTCGGTTCGGATACGGCTCGCGTGTCTTGGATGTCATTGTTTAACATTTAATCATAGTGCAAGCCAATCAGAACATGCAAGTCCACGTCATCCTGAGCGCCCCTCACTTTTCTTGAGGAGAAATCTTTTCGTTTTCAATGATTTGGTGGAACATGGCGATGATTAAGTTGGACAACTCGCACACGGAGGTGCGTCGCCATGTTCCGAGAGCAAGCATACGGATTGCTGAGG
>JACQKK010000209.1 GCA_016204605.1 Candidatus Lambdaproteobacteria bacterium | reverse complement strand
GCTCGTCGCCGAGCGCAAGCCGCGGGCGAAGGCATCGGGTCGCAGGGCGCCGGCACGCAAGCCGCCGCCCGCACGCCAGCAGGTCCGGGGGAAGGTTGCCGCGCCGAAGTCCCGGCGCACCGGAGCATGACCGCAGTCCTCTTCGATACAAGGGGGAGCCATGCACAGACACCTGATCGGCTTGCTCGTGACCACCGTGGTCGCGATTGGGACGCTCGCCTCGTCTCCGCTATACGGCCAGAAATACGGCGGCATTCTGCGGGGCGTCATCCGCGATTCGCCACCCGATCTCTCCATCCACGAGACCAACATCACCGACGTCGTCATCCCCATGTCCGCCGTCTACAGCCGGCTGGTCGCCTTCGACGAGCTGGAGTTGCGCGACCGGCCTGAGGATATCCGGCCGAACCTCGCCGAGCGCTGGGAATGGCGGGCGGATAACCGGGAGCTGGTGTTCCATCTGCGCCCGAACGCCCTTTGGCACGATGGCAAGCCGGCCACCAGCGCCGACGTCAAGCAAACCTTCGATGGCGTACGCGGGGCCAAGCGCGTCGGCTTCAAGCTCAATCCGCGCAAGCCCTGGTACACGAATATCGAGGACATCGTCACCGAGGGCGACCATGTGGTGGTGTTCAAGCTGAAGCGGCCGCAGCCCTCGCTGCTGTCCATGCTCGCCACCGGCTACGCGCCGGTGTACCCGGCCCACGTCCCCGCTGCGGAGCTGCGGCTGAAGGCGGTGGGAACCGGCCCGTTCAAGCTCAAGGAGTTCAAGCGCGGCGAGCGGCTGATCGTCGAGAAGAACCTGGACTATTTCGTCAAGGGGCGGCCCTACCTCGATGGCGTCCATTACATCGTGATTCGCGAGGTGCAGGCCCAGGCGGCGGCGCTGATCGCCCGGCAGGTGGATGTCGGCCTGCTGCTGGTGGAAAAGCCCGTCTATGACAACCTGAAGGCCGCCAACACCGCCATGCTGTTCCAGCAGAGCATTCTCATCAGCGGGCGGAACATCCTCATCAACGGCAACAAGCCGCCGTTCAACGATCCCGAGCTGCGCCTGGCGATCAATCTCGCGCTGGAGCGGGCCTCGCTGGTCAAGACGGTTTACGGCGGCGCGGCCGTGATCGGCGCGGCCATGCTGCCCACGCCCTACGGCATCTGGGGGCTCACCCCCGAGCAGCTCAGCCGCCTGCCGGGATTCGGCGATCCGGCGCGGAACAAGGCGGAGTCGCGCCGCATCCTCGCCGCCAAGGGATACACGGCCGAAAAGCCGCTCAAGGTGACGGTGACCACCCGCAACATCGCCGCCTACCTCAAGCCGGCCACCTGGGCCATCGGCGAGCTCAAGGGCGTGGGCATCGACGCCGAGCTGAAGCAGGTGGATGGCGCAACCTGGTGGCCGATCCTGGCCCGGCGCGATTTCCAGCTCGGCTCCCACACCACCGCCTACCCCGTCGACGATCCCGACGCCAACTATTACGAGAACTACACCTGCGGCAGCCAGCGCAACTACACCGACTACTGCAACCCCGAGTTGCAGAAGAGGATGGATGTGCAGTCGGCCATGTTCGACTACGAGCCGCGCAAGGCGATCGTGCAGGAGATCGACGAGACGCTCCAGCGCGAGGGCGCCCGGGCCATGCTCGCCTATCAGTTCACGTACCACGCCTACTATCCCTACGTGAAGAACCTCAAACGGCACCAGAGCACGTTCAACGGCTGGGGCATGGAGAACGCCTGGCTCGACAAGTAGTATCGACGCTTC
The DNA here is from genome assembly GCA_016204605.1 of Candidatus Lambdaproteobacteria bacterium. Lineage (GTDB taxonomy): Bacteria > SAR324 > SAR324 > SAR324 > JACQKK01 > JACQKK01. The sequence goes on along the minus strand of JACQKK010000209.1, from coordinate 12,385 downwards.
CCCTCCCCACCTGGTGGGGAGGGATGCCCGCAGGGCGGGGTGGGGATGCCGTGAAGACGAGCCCCCGGCGCCGGCGCGCCCGCGACCTACCCGGATCCTGACCGTGTGCCGGGCGTGTCTCGCGGGTTTGTGATCATGCTCCGGCGCCGGTCTCCCTCCCCTCTTGCGGGGGAGGGCCGGGGTGGGGGGGTGCGCGGCAGCGGCCACCCCAACCCTACCCTCCCCCATAGCGGGGGAGGGATAGCCGCCCGACACCTCCGCTGGGGCCGAGCGCCCCAGACCCCGATGGGCGCCTGCGCGCATCCCCACCCCCATCCCCTCCCCACCTGGTGGGGAGGGGTGCCCGCAGGACGGGGTGGGGATGCGTGAAACAAAGCCGCAAGCCACCCCCCCCACACCGGAGGCCCGCCATGAAGATCACCGCCGTGGACTGCTGGCTGATCGGCATGCCCATGAAGGGCACGTACAAGGTCGCCAAGCGCACCAAGTCGGTGCAGGCGGGCGTCGTCGTCCGCGTCCGCACCGATGAGGGGCTGGAAGGCGCGGGCAACGTCGACCCCAGCCCCGGCTACAGCAAGCTGCTGCCCGAGCAGAGCTACCGCGTGGTGCGCGATCTCCTCGCGCCGGCGCTGCTCGGTCGGCGGGCCGAATCGGTGCGCGCCCTGGCCGCGCGCATGCTCGAGCTGGCGCCCGACGCCTGCGAGGCCCACGCCGCCGTCGAGATGGCGCTGATGGACTTGAACGCCAAGGCGCTGGACGTGCCCTGCCACCGGCTGCTGGGCGGTACGGTGCGCGACACCATCGCCTTGAACGGCTGGATCGGCATCCAGCCCCCCGGCGACGCCGCCCGCCAGGCCAAGGACTACTGGGACGCGGGCTTCCGCAGCGTCAAAGTCAAGGTGGGCGAGGGGGTCGAGGCCGACCGTGACCGCGTGGCGGCCGTGCGCGAGGCCACGCCGCAGATGGACATTCGCGTCGACGGCAACGAGGGCTTCGATGTGGAGACGGCGATCCGGCTCGGCCGCGCCATCGCCCGCCACAACATCACCCTGTTCGAACAGCCCGTGCCCCGCGCCGACCTCGACGGCATGGTGCGGGTGCGGCAGGCGGTGGATATCCCGCTGATGGCCGACGAGGCCGTCTACGACCCCGCCACGCTCGTCGCCGTGATCAAGCGCGAGGCCGCCGATATCGTCAAGGTCAAGGTGATGAAGCAGGGTGGGCTGATCCCGACCATGCAGGCGATCGAGATGTGCCGCGCCGCCGGCATCCGCTGCGTGATCGGCCACGGCTTCGGCCTGACCCTGCACACCCTGGCCGAGATGCACGTCGCCGCCGCCAGCGACAACCTGTTCGAGGCCATCGAGAGCGTGGGGCCCCTCAAGATGACCGGCGACATCGTGCGCGACGCCCTCCCCATGCAGGGCGGCACCCTGCCCGTCCCCCAGGCCCCCGGCCTCGGCGCCACCCTCGATGAGGCCAAGGTGCGGGAGTATCAGGTGCCGGAGGGGGGGTGAGGCGGGCGGGTGGCCCGGAGCACCAGGTGGGCTCGTCCTCGGGGCGGTGGTCAACTGGCCCCCGCCCCGGTTGCCCCCTTCCCGCGATCCGCCTATACCGGTCCGGGCGCATCCATCCGCAACCGGCAAGCAGAGGGGGGAAATCCCATGGGGAACGCGACGGAGTGGGGCAGGAAGGCCCTCGGCGAGGGCCTGCAGAAGCTGGGCAGCATGGGGGCCGAGGTGCTCGGCGAGTTGGGCGCGCGCGTCGCGGGAGCCGGCCCGGGCCGGGCTATCGATATCCACGCCCACTTCTTCTCCGAGGGGTTCCTCAAGGCCGTGGCGGAGGGCGGCGGCCCCAAGGGGTATGCCATCGACTTCTCGGAGCCCAAGGCGCCCGCCGTGGTGCGCGGCAGCGGCCGTTCGCCGCTCGACGTGACCTACTTCGACCTCGACAGGCGCATCGCGCGGATGGATGCGCAGGGGGTGGCGACCCACGCCCTCTCGCTCACGACGCCCATGGTGCACTGGGCGCCGCCCGCGCGCGGGGCCGAGCTGGCGCGCCTCTTCAACGACGCGCTGATCGAGGCCCACACGGCCCACCCGGCGCGCTTCGTCGGCTGCGCCACGCTGCCCCTGCAGGAGCCCGCGCTGGCGCTCCAGGAGCTGGAGCGGCTGGCGGGCCAGCGCGCGATCCGCAGCGTGTACCTGCCGACCAACGTCAACGGCGGCGAGCTGGCCGACCCGGCGTACTTCCCCCTCTACGAACGCTGCGAGGCGCAGCAGCTGGTGGTGATGCTGCACCCGACCGGGGTGATCGGCGCGGAGCGGCTGCGACCCTTCTACCTCGGCAACCTGCTCGGCAACCCGTTCGATACGACGGTGGCCGCGGCCAACCTCGTCTTCGGCGGCGTGCTCGACCGCTTTCCCCGGCTCGAGATCGTGCTGCCCCATGCCGGCGGCGCGCTGCCCTACCTGTGGGGCCGGCTGCAACGCGGACAGCACGTCCGCCCCGAGGCCAGGGACAAGGCCCGGCTCCCGGTGCGCGAGTACCTGCGCCGCTTCCACTACGACACGATCACCCATGCCCCCGACGTGCTGCGCTACCTGGTCGGGCTGGTGGGCGCGGATCGCGTCATGCTGGGCAGCGACTACTGCTTCGACATGGGCTACGAGCAGCCCCGGGAAATCGTCGCCCAGCTCGGCCTGGCGGCGGCCGAGCGCGACCTGATCCTCGGCGGCAACGCGGCGCGCCTGCTCGGGCTGTGACGCGACGGGAGCGAGGCGGGACGCCCGCGGCGCGCAACGCTGGACCTCACCCTCCCCGGCCCTCCCTCTCCGGAAGAGAGAGAGGGAGGGGGCGCGGCATCAAGTACCGGACCCGTACCGTGGGCTGCGGTCACCCCCTCTCCAATTCTTGGAGAGGGGGCCGGGGGGTGAGGTCGCGCCGGCGCCAGCCCGCGGGGGTGAGGCCGATGGGGCAACCTCTCCCTGCCAGGTGGGTGCTCACAAATCTCAATCACACGAAGGGGGCGCGGATGAGCTGGATCAGGTCCAGCCGCCAGGTCTTGCCCTCGAGCAGCAGCAGCAGCGTCTGCTCGCGGGTGAAGCTCTCGTCCTGCTTGAACTTGTTGCGGTAGACGATGCGCGCCGTGACGTAGACCATGGTGCGGAAGCGCAGCTCGGCCTTGAGGAACTTCGGGTTCAGCTCGGCCTCGGGCAGCCAGTTGAGCTGCACCATGCGCTGGGCGAACTCCTCCTTGCTGATGCGGGCCTTGGTGTCCTCCATGCCGTGGTCGTAGAGCTCGAAGTACAGCTCCTCGCGCCAGAGCGAGACCAGCCGCTTGAAGGCCTCGACGGCCTGGGCCTCGATCTTCTGGCGCTCGGGGGCGCCCGGCTCGATCGGCTGGGCGCGCGCCACCCTTGGCGCCAGCGCCGCCGCCGCGGCTGCCAGCGCCAGCAGCGCCACCGCGACCGGCAGCACGCCCCGGGTGGACTGCCGCGGGCCCCGCCCTTCGCCAAGCCACCCGCCCTCGCTCGCCACGCTCATGCCCGACCTCCCGTGCCGGTGGTGTCCTTCATGGCCAGCCACAGCGCCTCCAGGGCCAGCGCCTTGTTGGCGTTGAGGCGGATCGCGTCCCGGGTCGCCAGCACCTCGCGCAGGCAGGCCGCCGCGCGGCGCGGGGGGAACCGGCTGCTGGCGGCCTCCAGCGCGGCCCGGCGGTCGCCGTTGACCAGGTGCGCCTCCGCAGCGCCCTCGGCGAGCAGCGCCAGATCGTGGAAGCCGGTTTCGAGCCAGTCGAGCACGAACGCCCAATCCTCCGCGTCGCTCCAGGCGGCGAACCGCTCCGGCTCCTGCTCGAACCCCGGCCGATCGAGCCGCTCCAGCGCCGCCAGCACCTCATCGCGCAACGCCAGCCAGCGCTCGGCCCCCCCCCGCAGCTCCGGGCGCAGGCGCCCCTGGGCGAACGCGACGGCGAAGGCCAGCGCGTCCGGCGCCAGGCGCCCGTCGGCTTCCAGCAGCGCCCTGACGGTTGCGCCGGCGAGCAGCCCGAACCGCACCCGCACGCAGCGGGAGACGATGGTGGCCGGCAGCAGCGCCGTGCTCTCCGCGCACAGCACGATCAGCGTATCGGGCGGCGGCTCCTCGAGCGTCTTGAGGAAGGCGTTGGCGGCCTCCGCGTTCATGCGCTCGGCCTCGGAGAGCACGATCACCCGGCGCCGCGCCTCGACCGGCACCAGTGCCAGTTGCGCGGCGACGGCCCGTATCTGGTCGATGCGGATGAACTGCCCCTCGGCGCTGACGGTCTCCACATCCGGGTGCACGCCCTCGTCGATCTTGCGGCAGGGCGGGCAGCGACCGCAACTGTCCTCCCCGCCGCGCGCGCAGTTGAGCAGCTTGGCCAGCGCCAGCGCCGTCAGGCGCTTGCCCACGTGGTGCGGCCCGAGGAACAGGAAGGCCGGGGGCAGCCGCCCCCGCGCCACGGCGCTCCGCAGAAAGCCGATCGCCGGCGCCTGATCCCGGATCGCCTCAAAGCCCATCGACCCTCGCGCTCAGCTCCCGCCAGACGGCCTCGTGCAGCGCATCGGCCGCGAGCGCGCCATCCAGCCGCACGATCCGGCCGGGCTCGTGCCGGTGCAGCGCGGCGTAGCCCTCGCGCACCCGCTGGTGGAACGGCAGCGCCGCCTTGTCGAGCCGCCCCGTGCCCGGCTCCTGCATCCGCCGGTTGCGCTCGGCCAGCCGCGCCTGCGCCGCCGCCACGTCGAGGTCCAGCCAGAACGTGAGGCGCGGGGGGCTGGCGCCGATCTCCCGCACCACCAGCGTCTCCAGGGCGCTCAGGTCGAGCCCGCGTCCGTAGTGCTGGTAGGCGACGGTCGAATCGTGGAAGCGGTCGCAGACGACGGCCTCGCCGCGGGCCAGCGCCGGGCGGATCACCTGCTCCAGATGCTGGATGCGGTCCGCCAGGTACAACAGCAGCTCGCAAAGGGGCTCCATCGCCTCGAGCCGCTCATCGAGCAGCACCGCGCGGATGCCCTTGCCGATGGACGTCCCGCCCGGCTCGCGCGTCTCGCACACGGCGCGACCCGCGCGCCGGAGCCGCTCGGCGAGCAGGCGGGCCTGGGTGGACTTGCCCGAGCCGTCGATGCCCTCGAAGGTGAAGAAGAGCCCTGCCATGGCTGCGCGCTCCCCGCCGCCGTTCACGGGCCGCCCGCGGGTCGGGCCGGCGCGCCGAAGTCGAACCGCAGTAGCGCGCCCACCCGCAGGCCGAGCTGACGGGCGCGGCCGGCGGCCAGTTCGAGCACCAGGTCCGCCGGCGCGGCGGGCTGGTAGGTGGGCAGGCGCGCATCCGGGGTGCCCCCGGCCGGCGGCGGCACCTCGTGCTCGATGTGCACCACGCGCCGGCCGTCGAGCCAGACGATGTCGATCGGGATCAGCATGCCCTTCATCCAGAAGGCGTGGCGCGCGCGCTCAGGATAGACGAACAGCATCCCCTCGTCGGGGCCCAGCCGCACCCGCCCGCCGAGGCCGCGCCGCTGGAGCGCGTCGGTATCGGCCACGTCCACGCGCAGCGTGTGACCGGCGAACTCGACCCGCGCCTGGGGCATCTCGGCCGCGCCCGCGCGGGCCGTCCCCGCCGCCGAGACCAACAGCGCCAGCGCTGCGGCCCATGGCAGGGCCGCTGGGCGGCGCAGGCGGGAGCGATGCCAGGATGGGAGCATGGCGCTGCGGGGGGACGGCGCCGGGCGACCGCGCGTCCGCGGCGTGCCGGTCATGCGCTGCGGGCGAGCTTGGCCAGGCGTTTGCGCACCATCTGCCGCTTGAGCGGCGGTAGCCGGTCGATGAACAGCAGGCCGTTGAGGTGGTCGATCTCGTGCTGGATGCAGATAGCGCCGAGCCCCTCGAACTCCTCCTGGCGCGCCTCGCCGGCCGGCGTCTGGTAGGAGAGCGCGACCTTGGCGGCGCGCCTGACCTCGGCGGTGTACTCGCTGACGCTGAGGCAGCCCTCCTCGCTCACCGTCTCGCCGCTGCTCGCCGTGATGACGGGATTGACGAACACGCGCGGGTTGCGGCGCAGCTCGCGGTCAACCTCCTCGCCGTCCTCCTCCTCGGCGACCGGGGCGCCGGGCGCATCGCGCAGGTCCATCACCACCAGCCGCCGGAGCTGGCCCACCTGGATCGCGGCCAACCCGATCCCTCCTTCGAGGTACATGGTCTGCAGCATGTCCTCGGCCAACCGGCCCAGCTCCGCGTCGAAGCGCGTGACCGGATGGGCCCGCTGCTTGAGCAGCGGGTGCGGATACTTGAGGACGGTCAGGGTCGCCATCGGCTTCACCGGCCAGGGTCCCGCGGGGGCGCCGCGGCTGAAACGTGCTGCCCCGATTCTACCGCGAGCCGCTCCAGGAGATCAAAGAAAAATCCTTCCGCCGCGGGCTCGGGCCGCACTTCCATGCGCAGCACCCAGAGCCGGTCCGCGGCGCGCAGCCGGCCGCGCAGCTTGACGGCGTCCTTCTCCGTGGTGAGCCAGTCGGGCGCGCCGGGGTCGGCGCCGGCCAGCCGGCCTTCGAGCGGGGCCAGGTCGCGATAGGGGTGATGGTCGGGGAAGGCGAGCTGCTCCGCCACCGCGGCGCCTTGCGCGCGCACCGCGGCGGCGAACCCGCCCGGCTGGGCGATGCCGCTGAGCAGGCTCACGCGGCGCCCGCGCAGCGTCTCGAGCGGCAAGTCCTTCCCGCCATCGAGCCGGCTCAGCCCGGCTGGCTCGTAGGCACAGCGGAACAGCGGCCCCCCATAGCCGAGCGCGCGCACCGCCGCCGCGACGCGCTCCGCATCGCCCAGGTTGGCCTTGGTCAGCAGGATGGCATCGGCCCGGCCGAGCGCCGACGCCGGCTCCCGCAGGGGACCCCAGGGCAGCAGCCGGCCGTTGCCCAGCCCGCGCTCGGCATCGAGCAGCAGCACGTCGCAGCGGCGCCGCAGCCGCAGATGCTGGAAGCCGTCGTCCAGCACGAGCAGCGCCGGGCGATCGACCAGGGCGGCCAGCCGCGCGGCCGCCACCCGATCGGCCCCCACGTAGATGGGCACGTCGGGGTTGGCCAGGGCCAGCATCAGCGGCTCGTCGCCGAGCAGCGCCGCTTCCAGCGGCGCGGGCTCGCGGGCGCAGACGCGCGCCAGCCCCGAGCCGCGGCGGCCGTAGCCGCGGGTGAGCACGGCCGGCCGCAACCCCAGGGCGCGCGCCATGCGCACCACCATCTCGACGACGGGCGTCTTGCCCGCGCCGCCCACGGTCAGGTTGCCGATGGAGATCACCGGCGCGGGCGCGTCGACGCGGCTCAGCCAGCCCTGCGCATAGAGGTGCGCCCGCACCCGCACGAGCGCGGCATAGAGCGGCGCCAACGGGGCCAGCGCCAGCCTGGCGAATTGCAGGCGGGCAAGCGGCAGCAGCAGCCCGCGCGGCGCGCCGCTCCCGCCGGGCGCCGGACCGGGAGCCGCGAAGGTGCGCGTCACGGGGTGGTCCCCTGGCGCGCGGCCTCCCCTGCCATTGCCGAGCGGGGCGCACCGTTGCGGCTCCGGAGCACGGTCACCGTGTTCAGCACCTCGGGCATTTGGCGGATATCGTCGCGGTTGTATGCGAAGATCAGGTCGGCCCGCCCGTCGTTGTCGAGATCGAGCACCCGCAGCCGGCGGATGTGGATAGGGAGATAGTCCTCCAGCACCAGGTCGGGGGTGGTGTCCCAGATGCGGCTGCGCCGGCCCCAATGGACGCCGAGCTTGCGCCTGTCCACGGAGAGCAGCAGGTCCGGCACGCCATCGCCATTGAAATCGCCGAAGGTGGCGATGGGCTGATGGGCGTAGCGCCCCAGCGAGAACTTCACGCTGAAATCCACCAGCGAGGCCGGTGCCCGCTCGTAGCGGCCCCCTGGCGGCATCAGGTAGAAGGCGGCCTGGGCGTTCACGGAGCTGGCGATCAGCGACTTGATCGCGTTCCAGAAGGTCACCTCCACGTTGACCAGCACCATGTCCACGCGGCCGTCGTCGCTGAAGTCGAGCAGGATCGGGAGCTGAAACCCATCCGAGGCGTAGACCTGGTCGGGCGCGGCGACGTAGCGCACCGGTGTGCCCGGCTCGCCGCGCCGGCCGTAGTAGATCATCACCGTGGTCGAGGAGCGCCAGGCGGTGTCCGCCGCGCTGGTCTTGGTGAAGACGAGATCGGGGACGCCGTCGCCGTTCAGGTCACCCGCCCGCGCCAGCAGCAGCGGCGGGTCCCGCGGCTCGTTCGGGTCGAAGGGCCTGGGCGGCTGCAGGTCCTGGAGCGAGGAGCGGGCCACCCCCTCGGGCGAAAGGGGGGCCCCCAGGTCGTGCACCTGCACGATGCCGTTGACGTAGGTGAGCACGTTGCGCCAGCCCTCGCTCCGGCTCTGCACGATGGCGAGGGCGGGAATCTCGTAGGCCGCCAGGTTGCGCCGGAACCAGTTCAGCACGTCGGCCCTGGGCCGGGTGCGCAGCCGCATCAGCCGCACCAGCCGCTCCCCCTGCTGGCCCAGCACCTCGTAGCCATCGGGCTGGGGGATGAGCAGCTCGCTGCGCCCGTCGCCATGCAGGTCGGCGATCCAGGGGAGCCCCGTCTTCACCAGGCCGTCCGGGGCGGGAAACACGCTGTGAGCCGGCGCCGTCAGCGCGGGGAGCGGGTCGAAGCGGGTGCCGCGCCAGGGGTGCACGGCGACCCCCTCGCCCGTCAGCAGCGCGAGCCCCGGCCCCTGCTCGAACCGTCCCACGCCGGCGAGGATCAGCCCGGCGGGCAGCGGCATGGCGGCGCCCTCGAGCCGGCGGAAGCCCTGCGGCTCCTGGAGGAACACCGCCAGGTTGGCCTTCACGTCGCGCCGGGTCAGGTCGTTCTCCACGACGACCAGATCGAGCAGGCCATCGCCGTCGAGGTCGATCGCGTGCAGGTCCCCGAGCTCCCCGGCCAGTCGGAGGCTGAACCGCTCGAAGCCGGGCGAGACCGGCGCCTGCGCGCGCACCGGCTCCGGCGCCAGCAGCGCCAGCAGCAGGCACGCCAGCACCACCGCGCCGCGGCGCCAGATCCCGCGCGCCGCGATGGCCGGCGGAACGGCCCGGGAGCGCGGTCTGCGGGGCGTCGCGCATTGACATGGCGGACGCCTGCGCCTAGACTCGTCGGCAAGACCGTGGCGTTGCGCGGCACGCCGTACGGGAGCCCCGAGGCTCCCGCCGGAAGCGCCCGGCGCCCACTGCCAGCCTGCCCTGCGGATCGCAATCGTCATGGGGATCTGCCGTTCTCCGACCCCGAGTCGCCGCACCGCCGCTCCGTCCTCGCCGTCAGGGGTGGGGAGCCGCCCGGCCACCCCGCGTCGCCTACCATGGCCACCCCGGCCCCGCAACGGCGCGGGGGCGATAGCAGCGGCGCTGGGCTGGCCACCGCTGCTGGCCGCCTTCGCGGTGCTGCTCGCCGCTTGCGCGGTGCCGACCGGGCTGGTCGCCCTCCGGGCGCCCGACGCCGAAACCTGGCGCGACGATGGCTCGGCCGCCAGCCTCGCTGCGGCGATCGAGGGCTCGATCGCGTACTACCGTCGCGTGCCCCGCCAGACGCGCTTCGGTTACGGCGAGCTGTCCTATGCGCCCGAAGAGATGATCGCCTCGCTCGAGCTTTTCCGCGCGCTCCGCCAGCAGCATCCCGACCCCGTGGCGTTCCAGCGCGCGCTCGCGGAACGGTTCCTCATTTTCGATTCGATCGCGGAGAACGGCAAGAACCTCCTCACCGGCTACTTCGAGCCGATGATCCCGGGCAGCCACGCGCCTGCGGGTGCGCTTTCCACGCCTGTCTACGCGCGACCCGACAACCTGGTCGAGGTGGAGCTCAGCCGCTTCGGCGAGAGCCTGCCCCAGCGCACCCTGTACGGCCGCGTCAGCGAGGGCAAGCTGCTGCCGTACTACTCGCGCTCCGAAATCCATCAGCGCGAGCCCCTCGAGGGCGCACGCGTGCTGGCCTACGTGAACGAGGTGGACCTGTTCTTCCTGCAGATCCAGGGCTCCGGGCTGGTGCGGTTCGACGACGGCACGGTGCTGCGGGTGAACTACGCCGCCAGCAACGGCCACCCCTACCGCAGCCTGGGGGCGGAGCTGGTGCGGCGCGAGGCGCTCCCCGTGGAGCTGGTGACCATGCAGTCGATCCGCCGCTACCTGGCCGATCACCCGGAGCTGGTGCGAGCGCTGCTGTTCACCAACTCCAGCTACACGTTCTTCCGCGAGGTACCCGAGGGGCCGCTGGGGAACATCGACGTGCCGCTGACCCCCGGGCGCTCCATCGCGCTCGACCATCGCCTCTTCCCCAAGGGCTCGCTGGCCTACATCCGCACGGAGCTGCCCGTCGGCGGCGCCGCCGGCCCGTTGCGGCCGTTCGAGCGCTTCATGCTGGTGCAGGACACGGGCGGAGCCATCCGCGGCAACGGCCGCGCCGATATCTTCTGGGGCCAGGGGCCGGAGGCCGAGTGGCTGGCCGGTCATCTCAAGCACCCGGGGCGGGTGTACCTGCTCGTCGCCCGCAAGGAATTCCTCCCGCCAAACGCCGCGACGGCTCCCTTGGCCGCCGGCGACGCCTCCGCCGAGCCCCGCTGATCGCCTCTCGTGCAGCGCCTCCGCGCAGCTCGCCCTCGTGGGTCCCGCCCCCAGTGCAGTCCCGCACGTTCCCGTGCAGACCGTGTGTCGGTATGAATATATGCGCCGCTGCCGGCCGCCTCACCCCCGCCGCTGGCGCGGCTGCCCCCTCTCCTGGGGGAGAGGGGGCGATCTGCAATCGGCCCCGTTGGCTGATCAGGGCTCCCTGTACCCTTGGAGTCAGGGTTGGATGGACAAACGGGCCTGTGAGGGATGACATGAACTGGGGCCAGCTTGCCGGTGAGCGCCATGGGCTCCCTGCGGAAGGCGATCGCCTAGGGAGGACGAGCGCCCCGGCAAGCCCGGCCGTGAGAAGGACCACTGGGAAGTTTGCGCTTGGAGCGCCAGTACAGGGCAGCCCCGCTCACGGCCAGGCCTGTTTGGAAAGCACCCCACTGTAACTCAGGGAGGAGTCCATGGGAACCATGATCAAGTGGTTGTGGTGGGTGGGAGTGGATTGGGCAAGACGAAGTCATGCCGTATGCGTGGTCAACCCCGCGGGTGAGCGTGTCAAGGAATTCGGCGTGGCCAATACGCCGGAGGGGTTGGCAGGGCTGGTGGCGAAACTGACGGAATGGTGCCGGGGAGACCGGAGCGCAATGTGCGTGGCCATCGAAGTGCCGCACGGGCCGGTGGTCGATGCGTTGCTGGAAGCGGGGTTCGCGGTGTTCACCACCAATCCCAAGCAGATCGATCGTTTCCGGGACCGCTACAGCCCGTCGGGGGCCAAAGACGACCGGCGGGATGCCTTTGTGCAAGCCAATGCGTTGCGCACCGACCCCGAAGCGTTTCAGCGCATCGAGCCCGATCCTCCGGCCGTGGTGGAACTGCGCGAGTGGAGCCGCATCGACCAGCAGGCTGGCAAAGAGCTGCTGGCTGAGGCCAACGCCCTGAGCGCCCAACTGATGCGTGTGGCACCGCACTGGCTCAGGATCTGTCCAGCCGCTAACGAGCCTTGGTTCTGGTCCATGCTGGAGCTGGCCCCGACGCCCAAGGAGGCTCTGACGCTCACCGTCCGCCGCATCCAAACGGTGCTGCGCCACCATCGCATCCGCCGCGTGGCAGCAGCCGAGGTGCTCGCGACGTGGCAAGCGGCCTGCCAGGGCACTCCAGCCGGTGTGTTTACCGCGGTCGCCGCCCATGTCAAGATGCTCCTTCCGCGCCTGCGCTTGCTTCACGAGCAGCGTCGCCAGGCTGAGGTCGAGATGGCGCGCTCTCTGAAGGCCCTGGAGCCGGTGTTCCGCACCAAGCCCGAGCGACCCAGCGACGTGCGGATCGCCTTGTCGCAGCCCGGACTTGGCGTCCGTCTGGCGGCCCGTTTGTTCGGCGATGCTGGCCGCTGCATCGCTGCACGCAACTGCCAGGGCTTCCGCGCCCAGACGGGCACCTGCCCGGTGACCAAGCAGAGCGGCAAAACCCGCCTGGTGCTCATGCGCCGCGCCCGCGATGCCCGACTCCAGGACGCCTGCTACCACTGGGCGCGGGTGGCAGCGATGCACGACCCCCGCGCGAAGGCGCACTACGCGACCCTCATGCGCAAAGGTCACCGCCATGCGCGCGCGCTCCGTGGCGTCGCCGACCGGCTCATCAGCCGGTTCTTCGCCATGCTCGAACAAGGTACCGTGTACGACCCGAATCACCGCCGGGTACCATCCGGCCAAAATAACGCTTGACTCAATGCTGGGAAGTCCTCCCTCTCCTCCAGGAGAGGGAGGGCCGGGGT
>JACQKK010000208.1 GCA_016204605.1 Candidatus Lambdaproteobacteria bacterium | reverse complement strand
GCCCGAGGCCACTCCAAACGACTCCGGAGGTCGAGGCCGGAGCGCCAGCCGCAGCGCTCCCAGCGCCGCTCCGCACGCGACCGGAACGGCGCTGACGCCAGACGCCAGCATGAGGTGACGGACGACTTTGGACTTGCCCTGGCCTGCCGTGTTTTTCTCCTTGCCTCTCCGGCCGGATTGGCCTCAAATGATGGGTTGGCGCGGGGGCGGTTTCCCCGACGCGCAAGGGGCGTTCCGAGCCTGGCTCCTGTCAGGGATGCCCGGGCCCGTCCCCGCAGGATCGCTCCGGGATGGCATAGAGGAGTTTCACCATGCACGCATGGCGGGTGCCTCAGTACGGGCCGTACCAGGAGGTGCTGCGCTGGGAGGACGTGGCCAAGCCCGAGCCCGGGCCGCAGCAGGCGCAGATTCGCGTCACGGGCGCCGGCATCTCCTTCGGGATGATCCTCAAGATCGCGGGCAAGTACCAGCTCAAGGACCCCCTGCCGTTCACGCCGGGGCTGGAGGTGGCGGGCGTCGTCGAGCAGGCGGCGAAAGGGTTCCCCTTCGCCGTCGGGCAGCGGGTGATGGGCTACGTGTACGGCGGGCAGGGTACCTGCGCCGAGTACACCATCGTCGATGCGGCGCTGACCTATCCCATTCCCGATGTGATGTCGGATGCGGAAGCGGCGGGCTTCCTCAACGCCTACCAGACGGCCTACCTGGGGCTGGTGGACCGGGCCGACCTGCGCCCGGGCGATTGGCTGCTCGTGCACGGCGCGGCGGGGGGCGTGGGCACGGCCGCCGTCCAGCTCGGCCGGGCGCTCGGGGCGCGCGTGATCGCCACGGCCGGCAGCGCGGAGAAGCTCGCCTTCTGCCGCAAGCAGGGCGCCGAATTCGCGTTCAACACCCGCGAGCAGGACTTTGCGGAGGAGGTCAACCGCGTCACCAAGGGCCACGGCGCCGACGTGATTCTGGACCCCGTGGGCGGCGACGTGTTCGACCAGAGCACGCGCTGCATCGCCTGGGATGGCCGGCTGGCGGTGGTCGGCTTCGCCGGCGGACGCATCCCGGAGCTGGCCATCAACCGGGTGCTGCTGAAGAACATCGCCGTCACGGGGCTGAACCTCACCTCCTACCGCACCGCCGGCCAGGAACGCGTGCGGCAGGCTATGGAGCACCTGCTGGCGCTGTACCACGAGGGGCAGATCCGGCCCGTCATTTCCCATGTCGTGAAGCTGGCGGAGCTGCCCCACGCCATCGGGCTCGTCGAGTCGCGCATCAGCCAGGGCAAGGTGATCGTGACGCCCTGAGCGCCCCGCAGGGCCGCCTCTGCTGCGGATTCGCCCCACGGAGCTGGATGGTTGCGGGGAGCGGGTCGAATTGACGGAATCGAGCGGGCTGGCGCTCCGGCTTCACCCCCGCCGCTGACGCGGCTGCCCCCTCTCCTGGGGGAGAGGGGCGTCCCTCAGTTCTTGCCGGTGGCTGGATTGGGGCTCCCTCCCTCTCCCCCGGGAGAGGGAGGGCCGGGGAGGGTGAGGCCGCTCGCAGAGGCACTCGATATTTCCCTGACCCGCGTTTGCTGCGAAAGGAGGCGACGATGCTGGCCTGGTCCGTCCACGAGTACGGTCACTACAAAGATGTGCTGCGCTGGGGCGAGTTTCCCCAGCCCAGGCCGGGCAAGGGGCAGGCGCTGATCCGGGTCGGCGCCACGACCATCTCCTTCTCGATCACCCTGCGCATCGCCGGGAAGTACCAGGTCCGGGACCCCCTGCCGTTTGTGCCGGGCAGCGACGTAGCCGGCACGGTGATCGAGACGGGGCCGGGGTCGCCCTTCAGGCCCGGCCAGCGGCTGATCGGCGGCTCGGCGGGCACGAGCGGCGCGTTCACGGAGCTGGCGCTGCTGGGCGAGGAGGCCTTCGAGCTGCCCGCCGCCATGAGCGATACCGACGCCGTGGCGCTGTTCAACGGCTTCCAGACCTCGTATCTCGGGCTGGTGGAGCGTGGCCAGCTCAAGGCGGGCGAGTGGCTGCTGGTCCATGGCGCCGCCGGCGGCGTCGGCACGGCCGCCATCCAGGTGGGCAAGGTGGTCGGCGCCAAGGTCATCGCCACGGCCAGCACGCCGGAAAAGCTCGAAGTGTGCCGCCAGTGCGGCGCGGATCACGTCATCAACTACGCCAAGGACGACTTCGTCGCCGAGGTGAAGCGGCTCACCGGCGGCCGGGGTGTGGACGTGGTGTTCGACCCCGTGGGCGGCGACGTGTTCGACCAGAGCACGAGCTGCATCGCCTGGGGCGGCCGCATCGTCACGATCGGCTTCACCAGCGGCCGCATCCCCGAGATCGCCGTCAACCGCATCCTGGTCAAGGTCATCTCCGTGGTGGGGATGTACATGGGCTCCTACCGCGCCAACGCCCCGGAGCGGGTGCGCGAGGCGCAGCGGGTCATCTTCGGCTGGTACGAGGCGGGCCGAATCCGCCCGGTGGTCTCCCAGGTGCTGCCGATGACGGAGCTGGTGCGGGCCTTCGAGCTGATCGAGACGCGCCGGGCGATCGGCAAGATCGTGCTGGTGCCGGCGACGTGAGCGGCCACGACCCGTCACCGCAGTCCCGCGCGCGTTGACAAACCCGCGCGGGCCGCCCTACAATCGCTCCATCCAAGCAGGGAGTTACTCCGAAGAAATTCGTCACAAGCCTGGCATTCGGTGGGCGGTGGTCAACGAGGGAGGAGTCATGCCGATCTACGAGTATGTCTGCACGAGCTGCGGCAAGGAGACGGAAGCGATCCAGCGGTTCAGCGATGCGCCCCTGACCCGTTGCACCTGCGCGGAACAAGGCGAGCTGGTGCGCAAGCTTTCGCTGACGGCCTTCCACCTGAAGGGCAGCGGCTGGTACAACCACGGCTACGCGAAAAGCGCCGAGGGCAAGGGCGGCTCCGAGGGCAGCGCGGAGAAGGCTGCGGCCCCGCAGGCGGCCGCGGGCGGCTGCGGCGCCGAGGCCTGCGCCGGCGGCTGCATGGCGGCCGGGGCGGCCACCTGATTCGCTCGCGGGGGGCTCAGCCTCCGGCGGGCGCGGATTCAATCAGCACCACCGCCTGGGCGGCGATGCCCTCCTCCCTTCCGATGTACCCCAGTCCCTCCGTGGTGGTGGCCTTCACGGATACCCGATCCCGCGTCAGCCCCAGCAGGCCCGCCAGCGTGTCGCGCATCGCCTCGATGTAGGGGGCGAGCCGGGGGCGCTCGGCGACCACGGTGCAGTCGAGGTTCGAGGCGCGCCAGCCCTGCGCGCCGAGAAGCGCCACGACCGTGCGCAGCAGCTCGCGGCTGTCGGCGTTCTCGTAGCGGGGGTCGCCGGACGGGAAATGCCGCCCGAGGTCGCCCAGGGCGGCCGCGCCCAGCAGGGCATCGCACACGGCGTGCAGCAGCGCGTCCGCATCCGAGTGGCCCAGCAGCCCCAGCGCATGGGGAATGCGCACGCCGCCGAGGACGAGCGGCCGGCCCGCCACCAGCCGGTGGACATCGTACCCGGTGCCCACGCGCATCATGGCCCGCGCCTCGCGCTCGCGCGCGGTTGCGCCCGCGCCGCGCAAACCGCTAAGCTGGGGACGCCCGCGCCGGGTAGGCCTGCCAGGCCGCAGCAGGCCCGAGACCCGCGGCGCCGGGCTCGCCCCCCCCATCCGCCGCGACAGGAGCCATGATCACGCGGGAGACGCTGAAGGAACTCGACAGCCTGCTCGAGGTGATCGCCAAGGGCTCGCCCGAAGCGCGCCAGGCGGTCACCACGCGGCTGCTGGGCTATGAGAAGTCGGGGCGCGTGCCGTTCTCGGCGCTGCTCGCGCTGGCCGACGAGGCCAACCCCTCCGTCGCGATGTATGCCATCGCCGCGCTGGGCCGCAGCAAGCGCCCCGAGGCCGTCATGAAGCTCACCGAGCTGCTGGAGCGGCACCGCGAGGCGAACCCGCTGTTCCTGGAAACCGTGGTGGATGCGCTGGGCGAGACGGGCGATGCCTCGGCCGGGCCGGTGCTGCTGGCTGCCATCGGCGTCAACACCTCCGGCTGGACCGGCAAGCTGCTCTCCCGCTTCGCGCGGAAGAAGGAGGACCAAGCCGCCCTCGAGCGGCGGCGCGAGCGGTTGATCCTGCCCGTGCTGCGCGCGGTGGAGAAGCTCGTCGATGGCAAGACCGCCCCGCATCTGCGACCGTTCCTCGATCACGCGGACCCGTTCGTGCGCTGGCACGCCATCCAGGCGCTGGTCGCGGCGCAGGCCCGGCAATTCAACGACCGGCTGCGGGCGATGGCCCAGCACGACGAGAACGAGCTGGTGCGGGAGCTGGCCGGGATCGCGCTCACCAAGCTCACGCCGCTGCCCGAACGCCTCAACAACTGAGCGCCGGCCGGCGGTCGCCTCAACACCCGATGCGCCGGGAACTCGCGTATCACTCACCCAGGGCCTTGGCGCAGCGGAACCCCACGTCCGGCCAGACGTTGTTCGGGTTGCTCGAACCCCGGAAGAAGGTGCGCGCCGCCGCCGAGGTCGTGGCCCAGGAGCCGCCCCGCACCACCTTCTCGCGCTCGTGGCGGGGATCCTTCGCCGCGCCCGTGTACGGGAGAAAGGCGTCGTTCACCCACTCCCGCACGTTGCCGCCCAGGTGGCGCACGCCGTAGGGGCTCAAGTCGCGGTTCTGCGCATCCACCTCGACCGGCGCCTTGCGGCCGGATTCGACCGTGACGGTGAAGCTGGGCGAGAAAGACGTGCCGGC
The DNA here is from genome assembly GCA_016204605.1 of Candidatus Lambdaproteobacteria bacterium. Taxonomy (GTDB): domain Bacteria; phylum SAR324; class SAR324; order SAR324; family JACQKK01; genus JACQKK01. Next base: position 38,028 of record JACQKK010000208.1, on the reverse strand, counting down.
CCAGGGGTAGGTCTGTCCGCCGGTGCCGCGCGCCGCCTTTTCCCATTCGGCCTCGCTGGGGAGGCGCTTGCCCACGAACCGGCAGTACTTGCGCGCATCCTCCCAGGTTACGCCGACGACGGGCAGGCCCTCTTCGCCGGGACGCGGGTTGCCGCCCGCCCAGTAGTACGGGGCGCGGTGGCCGCGGCTTCTGACGAACTTGAGGTACTCCGCGTTCGAGACCTCCCCGGTATCGAGGTAATACCCCTTGCGCACGGTCACCTGGTGGGCGGGACGACTATCCAGCTCGACCCCGTTGGCGCCCATCACGAACTCCCCCTCGGGGATGTACGCCATCCCCGGGACGGCCGGGGCGCCGCCCCCGCCGGCGACGGCCCCCGGCTCACCCTTGCCCGCGCCGGCTTCCATCTTGATCAGATCGGCCCAGGCGATCACGCCGTTGAAGATGTTCATCATCTTCATCGACGCGATGTAGTTGCCGTCGCGCTCGCTGATGGCGCCGTAGATGAAGCCGTCCACGCCGTACAGCTCGCCCAGCCGTTTGGCGCGCTTCTCGTCGATGAACTCCGCCTGGCTCAGCTTCTGCTCGCCGACGATCAGCTCCAGGTTCTCCCGGTCCACCACCTTCAGGCTGCCTTCCCTGGTGAGGGCCACCGAGAGGAAATCCATCACGGCTTCCTGGGGCATGGCCCCTGGCACGTCGATGTTCCAGAAGCTGACCAGCCGGATCTTGGCGGCGCGCAGCCGTTCGAGGTCGTTGCGCATGGACAGCACCACCCCCTCGCCCAGCCGGCGCAGCAGATCCGCCTCGCGCGTGTCCTCGCCGATCGGGAACACGTCGGCCCAGGCGATGGCGGAGTTCTGCACGTCGATCGCCTTGAGCACCAGCGCATCGCGGTAGACCGTGCCGTAGACGAACAGGTCCACGCCCGCCAGTTGGCCCAGCTCCCTGTACTTGGTGGCCGAGACGAAATCGGAGAGATGCACCTTCTGCTCCCGCAGGATCAACTGGAGCTTGGAGCGATCGACCACCTGCAGCCGCCGGCCGCGCACGAGCTTCACGTTCGCGAAATCGATCACCTCGTCCACGTTGACCCGCGTCCCCGCCTGCCTGATGCGGGAGAACGCCACCGTCTTGTAGCGGGGATCGCGGAGGGTGTTGAGCGACTCGGCGATGCGGGTGGCGAGCGCCTCGGAATTGAGCTCGGCGGCGGCCGCCTGGTGCCCCGGTGCGAGCCAGAGCATCGCCAGAACCAACCCCAGCCCCACCACCCGCGGCCCCACTACCGGCGGATGGCGCCGACCGATCTCGCTGCGCTGTGCCATTGTCGCTCCGCAGATTCAGGGGGCGTTCAGCGTTGCGCCAGGTCGACCGAGACGACCTTGGACACGCCGGGCTCCTCCATGGTGACGCCGTACAGCACGTCGCCGATCTCCATCGTGCGCTTGTTGTGCGTGATGATAATGAATTGCGTACGGTCTGTCATACCCTGCACCAGGCGGTTGAAGCGCGTGACGTTCACGTCGTCCAGGGGCGCATCCACCTCGTCGAGCAGGCAGAACGGGCTGGGCTTGCTGAGGAAGAAGGCGAAGATCAGCGAAATCGCCGTCAGCGCCTTTTCCCCCCCGGAAAGCAGGTTGAGGCCCTGCAGCGTCTTGCCGGGCGGCTGAGCCACGATATCCACCCCGGCCAGCAGCAGGTCCTCCGAGTCGGTAAGCACGAGCCGTGCCTCCCCGCCGCCGAAGATGCGGGTGAAAATCTCCCCGAACTTGCCGTTGACCTGGTCGAAGGTCTCCTTGAAGCGGCGGCGGGACTCCTGGTTCATGCGGCGGATCGACTCCTCCAGGTCCGCGCTCGCCCGCTCGAGATCGCCCTTTTCCCGCTCCAGGAACGCGAGGCGCTGGCGCAGGGCCTCATATTCCTCCGGCGCCGCGAGGTTGACCGCACCCATCCGCCCCAGCCGCTGCCGGGCCCGCGCCAGCTCGTCTTCCGCCGCGCGCTCGTCGAAGGGCTGGGCGGGCTGCGGGGGCGGATCGCCCTGGGCCTCCTGCGCCCACTGCTCGGCGCGCAGGCGCTCGGCGGTGAGCGCGACTTCCGCCTCGTGCGCCCGGGTGCGGGCCCCATCCAGCCGGGCCTGGGCCTGGCGGGACTGCTCGGTCCAGCCCTGCCGCTGCTGCTCCTGCCGGTCGTGCTGCTCGAGATGGCCGCGCAACGCACGGCGCGCCTCGGCCAGCTGCGTCTGCTGCGCCCCGAGCAACTGGCGCAGCGCCGCGATCTCGGTCGCGGTGGCGGCGAGCCGTTCCTGCTGCCGGGCCAGCTCCGCGGCGAGTTCCGTGTGGCGCCCATCGAGCAGCCCCCGCTCCGTATCGAGCGCGGCCAGCCGGGCCTGGGCGTTCTCGCGCCGGGAGAGCGCCTGCCCGTGGGCGACCTTGTGCTCGGTGAGCCGCTGGCCGTGCTCGGCCGCCTCCTGCCGCGCCGACTCGCTGTGCCCGCGGGCCTGCGCCAGCTCCGCCTCGAGCGCGGTGCGCCGGCCCTGCCAGAGGTCATGCTCGCGGGCCAGCGCCTCGCGTTGCGTGGCGAACCCGCCCGCCTCCTGGCCGAGCCGCTCCCGCTCCGCCGCCAGGGCTGCGACCACCCGGGCGAGGCGTTCCCCTTCCCGCCGGCCTTGGGCGATCTCCTGGTCCAGCTGGGCCAGCGCCAGCGCCTGCTGCTGCATGCGGGCATCCTCCTCGCGCGCCCGCGCCTGGAGCTGATCCAGCGCGGTTGCGGCCGCCGCCGCGGCCTGGGCAGCCTCTTCCCGTGCGGTGTCGAGCGCGGCGAGCCGCGCGGCGAGGTCGGCCATCTCCGCCCGGCGGCGCAGGATGCCCTCGGCGGGAGCCTGGGGCCGGCCGAGGGTGACGATGCGCCGGCCGTCGGTGTGGAATGCCCCGTGGCGACCGAGCCATTCCCGGCCCGCGCCCTCGCCGGCGGGCAGCGGGTGGGGCAGCTCCGCCGACGCGTGCAGCGCCACGCCGCCGAACAGGGCCGGCCCCAGCGCCTCCAGGCCGGGCACGAAACCCAGCCGCTCCGCCAGCACCCCGCCGCCCGCAGGCGCCTGCGGCGGCGCAGGCAGGGCATCGAGCGCGAGGAACCGCACGCCGCCGATCTCCCGCGCGGCGAGCCGCCGCTGGAGCTCGGGCAGCCGGGCCCCTTCGCGCACCACGATCAGTTCGAGGAACGGCGCCAGGAACGCCCCCGCCTCCTCGACCAGGTCGGCGGGCACGTCCACCAGCTCCGCCAGCGCGCCGAGGATGGTCAGGGCGTCGCGCGTGGCGGGCTCGGCCTCGACCCAGTCGAGCACGGCGCGCACCGCCGCGCCGAAGCCCTCGTGGCTGGCGGCGATCTCGCGCAGGGACTCCAGCCGGGAGCGCCCGGCGAGCGCCTCGCGCTCCTGGGCGGCGAGCCGGGTGCGGCGCTGATCGAGCTCGGCGCCGGCCGCGAGCAGCGCCTCGGCCAGGCCGCGCCGCTCCGCCTCGTGCCGCTCCCGCTCGAGGCGCAGGCTTCCCTGGCGCCGGGTCGCCTCGCCGAGCCGCGCCAGGGCGGCGGCGTGCTCCCGCTGCTCGGCGGCGAGCTGGTCGGCCAGCCCGGCGCGACGGCGCTCCGCATCCGCCGCCCGTTCTTCGAGGAACTGGCGCTGGTTGGCGATGCCGACGAGGGTGGTGTGGCACTCGATCAGCCGTTCCTGCACGTGCTTGATGGCCGCCTCCGCCTGCTGGCGCCTGGCCTCGCGTTCGGCGAACACCGCCGTGGCGGCGCCGATGGCCGCCTGGAGCTCCGCCTCCCGCAGCAGCAGCGCTTGCGCCTGGCCGTGCAGCTCCTGCCGCTGGGCGGCGGCCGCCGCCTGGGCCTGCTCCGCCTCGGCGAGGGCCTGCTGGTGCTGCTGCACCCAGCGCCGGCCGTTCTCCTCGTTCTGGCGCCCCACGGCCAGCCGGGTCTCGCCCTGCTGCAGCTCCTGCTCGAGGGCGCGCACGGCCTGGCGCTGATCGCGCAGCAGCCCCTCCAGGCGCGTCTGATCGAGCCCGACCCGCTCCAGGTCGGCCTGGAGGCGGGCCAGGGCCTGCTGCTCCGCCGCGGTATCGTCGCGGGCCTGGCTCCAGGCGCGTTCCAGCTCCCCGCAGCGCGCCCGGCTGCGGGTGAGGCGGTACCACGCCAGCCGCAGCGCCCGGCCGCCGATCTCGTCGCGCAGGGCGATATACGCGGTGGCCTTGTTGACCTGGTCGTGCAGCGCGCTCTCCTGCCGGCGCAGCTCCCCCTCGAGGTCCTGGACGCGCAGCAGGTTCTGGCGGGTCTGTTCGAGGCGGCGCTCCGCGGCGATGCGCCGGGTCTTGTAGCGCACGATCCCGGCGGCCTCTTCCAGGAACAGGCGCCGTTCGGCGGGGCTCGCCGTGACGAACTCCTCCACCCGCCCCTGCTCGACGATGGAGTAGGAGCGCCCGGCGGCGCCGGTATCCATCACCAGCTCGCGCACGTCGAGCAGCCGGCAGGGCAGCTTGTTGATCAGGTACTCGCTTTCCCCGGAGCGGTACAGGCGGCGGGTGACGGCGATCTCGGCGAAGTCCCGGTACTTCTCCAGCGCGCCGCCGTCGCCGTTGTCGAAGGTGACCGTCACCTCCGTCCGGCCCATCGGCTTGCGCGAGCTGCTGCCGTTGAAGATCACGTCGCCCATGCTGCCCCCGCGCAGCAGACGCGGGCTCTGCTCGCCCAGCACCCAGCGGATGGCATCGGCCACGTTGCTCTTGCCGCAGCCGTTGGGCCCGACGATCAGCGTGATGCCCTTGTCGCGGAAGACGAATTCGCTGCCGTCGCAGAACGACTTGAAGCCGTGCAGCTTGATCTCTTTGAGTCGCATGCCTCTCCCGGCCGCGCCCTGGTCTCATCCCTGATCGGTGCGTGCCCGGCCGCAGCGTCGCCGGCGGGCAATTCGCCTGGCCCGCCGATCCTTTCATGGCGCCGCCCCAATGACAAGCGAGCCCGGGCGGCCCCCAGGGCAATCGCGGACCGGCACACGGGCCCGACATGATGGGGCGGATCAAGGGGTGCGCACCGCGCGCGAAACCCCACCCCCGGCCCCTCCCCGCCATCGCGGGGAGGGGTAGCCGAAGGTCGGGGTGGGGCTGCCGGGCGCACGAAACGCGAACTCCGGCGATCGCCCCCGGCTCAGGGGGCGGAACGCCGGTGCTCGCGTGTGCGGCGACGGCCGGAGCGGAATCAGGCGTCGAAGTACAGGTAGAACTCGTGCGGCGACGGGCGACTGTCCACGGCGCCGATCTCGTTGTGGATCTTGTAGTCCACCCAGTACTCGATCACGTCCTTGGTGAACACGCCGCCCTTGAGCAGGAACTGGTGATCCTGCTCCAGATTCGCCATCGCTTCGCGCAGGCTGCCCGGCATCTTGGGCACCTTGGCCAGCTCCTCGGGCGGCAGGCCGTAGATGTCCTTGTCGAGCGGCTCGCCCGGATCGATCTTGTTCTGAATGCCGTCCAGCCCCGCCATCATCATCGCGGCGAACGCCAGGTAGGCATTCGCGGCCCCATCGGGGCAGCGGAATTCGAGGCGCCGGCCCTTGGGCGAGTTGACGATCGGGATGCGGATCGCCGCCGAGCGGTTCCGGTTCGAGTAGGCCAGGTTGATCGGCGCCTCGAACCCCGGCACCAGCCGCTTGTAGGAGTTGGTGGTGGGGTTGGTGAAGGCGGCCAGCGCCTTGGCGTGCTTGATCAGCCCGCCCGCATACCAGAGCGCCAGATCGCTCAGGCCGGCGTACTTCTCGCCCGCGAACAGGGGCTTGCCGCCCTTCCAGAGCGACTGGTGGGTGTGCATGCCGCTGCCGTTGTCGTTGAACATCGGCTTGGGCATGAACGTCGCCACCTTGTCGTACTTCTTGGCCACGTTCTTGATGATGTACTTGTACCACTGCAGGTTATCCGCCGTGTCCTTGAGGGTGCTGAAGCGGAAGTTGATCTCGTGCTGGGCGGGCGCCACCTCGTGGTGCGATTTCTCGATGTCGAGCCCGAGCTCGCCCATCAGCAGGAACATCTCGTTGCGGATGTCCTGCATCGAGTCCATCGGCGCGGCCGGAAAGTATCCCTGCTTGGGCCGCACCTTGTAGCCCATGTTGCCCGAGGGCTCGCCCGAGGTCCAGGGCGCTTCCTGGGAATCGATGTAGTAGTACCCTGCGCCCGAGCTCGTATCGTACTGGACGCTGTCGAAGATGAAGAACTCTGCCTCCGGCCCGAAGTAGGCCGTATCGCCGATCCCGGTGGACTTCAGGTAGTTCTCCGCCTTCTTGGCGATGTTGCGCGGGTCGCGGCTGTAGTCGGCGCCGGTGACGGGATCGCGAATATCGCAGATCAGCGAGATGCAGGTGTCCTTGATGAACGGATCGATCTTGGCCGTGGTCGGGTCGGGCATCAGGTCCATGTCGCTGGCTTCGATGGTCTGCCAGGCACGGATGCTGGAGCCGTCGAACGGGATACCGTCCTCGAAGGCCGCCTCGGTGAGGTTGTGGACGGGGAACTGCAAATGCTGCCAGGTGCCGATGAAGTCCATGAACTTGAGATCCACGACCCTGCAGGTGCGCTCCTTGATCAGCTTCAACACGTCGGAGGGAGTCTTTGGCATTGCAACCTACCTTTCTAAAAGGAACGTGGGTACGCCGTTTTGGAGTGGTCAGGGGTTCGCAGGGCCGCTCGTGCCCAGGCGGCGCGACCGGCGGCCCACGGTCGGCGCGCACGGCCCGTCAGATCGCGCTTTCGCCTTTTTCACCGGTGCGGATGCGGATCGCCTCTTCCAGCGGATGGACGAAGATCTTGCCATCGCCGATGCGCCCGGTCTTGGCGGCGTTGATGATGGCCTCGACGGCCTTGTTGACCTGGTCGTCGGGCAACACCACCTCCACCTTGATCTTGGGGAGGAAATCGACGACATACTCGGCCCCGCGATAGAGCTCGGTATGTCCCTTCTGGCGCCCGAAGCCCTTGACCTCGCTCACGGTGATGCCCTGCACGCCGATGCCGTTCAGGGCTTCCTTCACCTCTTCGAGCTTGAAGGGCTTGATGATCGCTTCGATCTTCTTCAACGCGCTTCTCCCCGTGGAAACGGGCCGCCCGCACAACCATCGCTGCGGCACACTGGGGGCATCAGGGCCCCCCTCTGGCCTCAGCCGCCGCGGTCGCACCGGTGCACTGCGTATGCGAATCCCTTGACCATGCGTTTGCGCCTGCCGAACGGCACCATGACTTCGCCCGTTCGGCGGACTAAGGTAGGCAAATCGCCCCTGTACGACACCCGGGGTGGAGTCCCTGCAAGATTGAGAAAGCGAGTATGGAGCCGCTAGAGCTCAGCACTGTATATAGAGAATTCGCGGCCTATTTGCAAGTCGAAAAGGGGATCGCCGCCGCCACGCGGCGGGCCTACCTCAAGGCGACGGAGCGCTTCCTCGCGCTCTGCGCGGGCCAGCCCGGGGCGCTGTTGCTGGCGCCCGACTGGGCGCTCGCGCAGCTGGACCGGCGGGCCGTCGAGATGCACCTGGGCAGCCTGCGCACCCGGCGCGGCTGGAAGACCTCGTCGATCGCCCTCCAAGCCACGGCCTTGCGAGAGTTCTTCCGCTTCCTGCACCTGAAGGGGCACGTGGCGAAGAACCCGCTGCGCGGCCTGCGCATCGGTCGCGTGCTCCAGGTGCCCGCGCCGCCTGCCGGCGATGAGGCCGCGGTGCGCGCCCTGTTCCCCGAAGCCAGCGCCGGGCTGGCCGAACTGCGGCTGGCACTGCTGCTGGAGCTGCTCTACGGCTGCGCCCTGCGCCCCGCGCAGGCGTATCGCCTCACGGGGATCGACCTCGCGCCGGGGGAGCGGGAAGCCAGGCTGGTCTTCGGCGAGACCGCGCTCGGGGTGCCGCTTTCCGCGGCGGGGTGCGGGCGGGTGGCGCGCTACCTTGAGGCCCGCCGCCGCGCGCTGGCCGGCGGCGGCGCACCCGCGGGGCTCGCACCGGCCGCGGTGCCGTTCTGGGTGGACGAGCGGGGGCGCGCGTGCAGCCCCGCCCGCCTGGCGCGGGCGGTCGCCCGGGCCATGGAGCGCGCCGGCCTCGGCGGCGGCGCCCCGGCGCTGCGCCAGCTCGCGGCGCGCCACTTCCGCGAGCGCGGGGCCGATGTGCGCTCGGTGCAGCGGCTGCTGGGCGCCCGCCGGTTGGGGACGCTGGACCGGTTCCAGCCGCCCGAGTTCCGCGACGTGGTGGCCCAGTTCCGCCGCCTCCATCCGCGCGCCGGCGTGGTGGAAGAGGAGCCGTAGCCGCGGCCTGCGGGCGCGATCCGGGCGCTGCCGGTGCCGCTTAGGCGGCCTTGCCGCCCGCCCGGTGCTTGAGCGACGCGTAGATCATGCCGTGGGTGGGGGTGGCGATCCCCAGCTCGCGCCCCAGCCGCACCACGGTGCCGCTGAACGCCTCCAGCTCGAGCGGCTTCCCCTGTTCGAGATCGAACAGCATGGAGGGCTTGGAATCGGCGGGCTGCTGATCGCTGAGGGCGAGCACCTGCCGCTCGATGTCCGCGTCGAGCGCGATCCCCAGCCGGCGCGCCAGGGCCAGGGGCTCCTCCAGCGCCGCGACGAACAGCGCGCGCGTATCGGGATCGCGCATCACCGCACCGCGCGGGCTGGCGGTGACCGCGCACACGCCGGCCGAGGGGGCCATGAACAGGAACTTCCGCCAGAGCTCCTTGCGGATATCGGCCACCAGCTCGGCCGTGAGCCCGGCCTGCCTGAAGGCGGCCTCGATGCGCCGGCCGCGCTCGCTCGGGCCGCCGGCGCGCTCGCCGAACAGCAGGCGGTTCAGGGGCCCCGTCTGGCGCACCACGCCCGGGGCTTCGATCCGCCCGGAGATGTAGGCCAGGCCGCCCAGCACCGCCCGCTCGCCGACCACGGCCGCGAGCCGCTCCGCGCTGTCCACGCCGTTGAGCAGGGGGATCACGGCGGTTTCCGGCCCGACGAGGGGCCGCAGCGCCTGGGCCGCGGCCGCCAGGTCGTATGCCTTGACGGTCACCAGCACCACATCCACGGCGCCGATGCGGGCCGGCTCGTCGCTGGCTTCGACGCGGGCCAGGGCGATCTCGCCGCGGTCGGTGCGCAGCCGCAGGCCGCGCCGGCGCAGGGCATCGAGCTGGGCGCCGCGGGCGATGAAGCTCACGGCCTCGCCGGCCTGGGCGAGCAGAGCGCCGTAGTAGCCGCCCACGGCGCCGGCCCCCATGATGGCTATCCGCATCTCGCCCCGCGTCGCTGCCCCGCGCCCTGGCGTCCTGGCGGCACGCTCAATCCTTGCCCTTGAAGTATTCCAGCGCCAGCGCGATGTGCGCATCGAGTTCCACCGGCACGCTCACCGGCGGGGCGCCGAGCTTTTCGCGCACGTGCTTGAAGTAGCTCTGCTCCTCCGGCTTGCGTTGCACATCGGCCTTGAGCACCAGGGCCAGCACCACCAGCGCGCCGCGCTTGGCCACGTCGAGATCGAGACGCCGGCAGGCCTCGTCCTCGCTCATATCCCGGTACCACTGCTGCTGCCGGTACCCCTTGAGCCCGCCCGCTTCGGCGAGGGTGGTGGCAATCTTGAGCTCCGAGGGCACCGACTGGCCATCGGCCTGGCCCATCTTGTCGGCCAGATAGAGGACGGCCTCGAGGTGTCTCCGGTGCAAGGCCCGGTGCGGATGCAGGATCCCGCTCTTCTCTTCGGATGTGTCTGCGCTCATGTTCCCCTGTCTCCGCTTGTGCATGAAGGGGTGGGCGCCTGGCAGGCAGGCCCCGATCGTGCCTAAGCCTATACAATTCCCGCCCCGAACGGCAACCGCCGACTGCGTGGACGTGCGGGCATCGCCCATTTGCGCTGACATGGAGCGTATTTTCGGCCCGCTCGATGCGAGACAAGTTGACGCTGGCCAGCGCCAAATTGTCCCGATTGCGGCGCGGCCGACGGCCTGCCCCCGCGGCGCCGAGCGCGCCGGCGACCGCGTGCCGCGCCGGCCCGCCAGCGCAGTCGCTCCTGAGGATCGGCGTGTCGCGCTACTGCCACGGCCGCCGCCGGGTTCCGCGCGGCGGCTGCGCCCATCGCCTGGCATTGACCGTGCAGAAGACCTGTTGCGAAAAGCCCGTTGCGAAAAACCCCTGGCGAATGCTCCGGTGCTGCACCGGAGGACGCGGTACCGTGCCCGCGCCAAGCGGCGGAATGGAACGCGCACCCCGCGTGAAGCCCTGCATCCTTCCGGCAATGGACCGTGTAATCCAACGCCCTCCCACGCGCGCGAGCCCGCTCATGATTCGCACCCGGAAGCGGCGCCCGGCCGATTCCCAAGAGCCTACTCCCGATTGGCGCAGCGCCGATCAGCTCGAACGGATCATGTCCGCGCTGCGCTCCCGCACGGTCTTCGCCGAGCCGCCCGAGGACAGGGCGCGGGAGATCCAGGTGGTGCAGACCCACATTTCCACCGTCTTTCTCACCCCCGCCTTCGTGTTCAAGTTCAAGCGGCCCGTGAAGCTGGGCTTCGCCGATTTCCACACCCTCCCCAGCCGCAAGCGCTTCTGTCAGGCGGAGCTGCGGCTCAACGCCCGGCTCGCCCCGGGGGTGTACCTGGGGGTGCAGGCGCTGCGCCGGGCGGGCAACGGCTACAGCCTCGACGGCGGCGAGGCCGTGGTCGATTACGCCGTGGTGATGCGCCGGCTGCCGGCCGAGGAGATGCTGGATGCCCGCGTCCGGCAAGGCACCATCGGCCCGGCCGAGCTCGAGGCGCTCGCGGCGCTGATCGCCGACTTTCACCGCCGCCAGCGCGGCGGCCGCGCGCTGGCCCGCTACGGCAGCCTGGCGCTGATCCGGCAGAACTGGGAGGAGAACTTCCGCCAGGTGCTGCCCTACGTCAACACCACCCTCACCGACGCCCGCTACAGCGAGATCGACCGCGCGGTGTTCCGATATCTGGCCCGCAACCGTGGGCTGTTCGAAATGCGGGTGCGCGAGGGCTTCATCCGCGACGGCCACGGCGACCTGCGCTGCGAGCACATCCACCTGGGCGCGGACGGCATCCGCATCATCGACTGCATCGAGTTCAACGACCGCTTCCGCTACGGCGACGTCGCCTCGGACCTCGCGTTCCTGCTGATGGACCTGAGCGCGCTGGGCCATCCCGAGCTCGGCCGCGAACTGATGCAGCGCTACGTCGCCCGCACGGGCGATGAGACCCTGCCGCGGCTCGTGCCCTTCTACGCCTGCTACCGCGCGTTCGTGCGCGGCAAGGTGCTGAGCATGAAGCTGGCCGACCCCAAGCTGGCGGACGACGAAGCCCGCCACCTGCTGGAGCGCGCGCGCGGCTTCTTTGCGCTCTCCGCCGAATTTGCCAAGGAGATGGCGCCGCCGGTGGTGCTGGTGCTGGCCGGGCTGATGGGTACCGGGAAATCCTCGCTGGCGGCGGCGCTGGCGTCCCAGGCCGGCCTGCCGGTGCTGTCGAGCGATGCGATCCGCAAGGAGCTGGCCGCCGCCGCGGGCGCCGCGATCCCGGAGTTCCCGAACCTGTCGGAGTGGGGAGAGGGCATCTACGCGGAAAGCTGGAACACGGCCACGTACCGCACGCTCTTCGAGCGGGCGCGGAGCCTGCTGCGGCAGGGGCAGTCGGTGATCCTCGACGCGTCCTTCGCCCGGGAGGCGCGGCGCAGCGAGGCTTTCGCGCTCGCCCGGGCCGAGGGGGGCGAACCGTACCTGATCGAATGCCACCTGCCCGAGACGCAGATCCGCGACCGGCTCGCCGCCCGCATCGCGACGGCCCCGGGCATTTCCGACGGGCGTGCGGAACTCCTCGCGGAGCAGATGGCGGCCTACGAGACGGTGCAGGAGTTGCCGCCGGGCCGCCACATCCTCGTCCAGACCGACCAGCCGCAGGCCGAGCTGGCCGCGCAGATCCTGCAGCACCCGGGCGTCATGCCCCCGCCACGCCTGCTCTCCGCCAAACCCTGAGGCGGCGCCACCGGGCGCCTCCTGCGCGGGAAGCGTCCGGCCGGCTCCGGCTCGCGGCCGGCGGAGCGGCGGCGTGGGTGGCACGCGGTGCCGGGGCAACGCCGCCCCCCCAGGCCGGCGGCCCACGCCCGGGCGCCCTCGCGCCGCATCGCGCGGGACGTCACGTTGGATCAGTCGGGTAAGACAAGAAGACGCCCGCCTCCCTGGCGGGGAGGCAGGCACCAGGCGAGTCGAGGGGAAGCTCAGCGCTTCTTGCCGCCCACCGCCTCCTTCAGGCCTTTGCCAGGTCGGAAGCGCGCCACTTTCGAGGCGGGGATCACCATCTCCTGGCCGGTCTGCGGGTTGCGGCCCTTGCGCTTCGCCCGCTTGGCCACGCCAAACGACCCGAAGCCCGTGAACGAAATCGATCCGCCCTTGCCGAGCAGGCCGCGGATTTCGTTCAGCGTCGCATCGACGACGCTCCCCGTCAGGGCTTGGCTTGAGTTGGTCTTCTTCGCCACTTTGGCGATCAGTTCGGCCTTCGTCATATCTCCTCCTTGAGCGGGAAGATGGGCGAACCGGAACCGACCGGCTCCGACCGCCGGATGCCCCGTCATCGGCCTGCCGGGCGGCAGCCATCCGCTCCCTCCCGCGCGCCGGCCATGCGGAACTTCCTATCGCGGCGGGCCCCCACCGGGAGCGACCTCCGCACCTCGACGTATAAGCCAATATTTTGAACCACACAAGAAAAAAACAGGCGGGAGGCTGATGCCAGATCGTTTTTTTTTGTGGCGCATGCAGATATTTCGCCGGCTGGCGGGAGCCGGCGGGGCTCCCAGCCGCGGCGCATGATATCGAGTTGCCGCCTCGGAGCCGCCAACGGTGTGTCCGGGCGGGCGGGGTGCGCCGCCCGCGGCTCGCGCAGGGCAAGCGCAGGCCGCGGGCCGATGTTTGCGGGCACACGAATCGGATCGCCGCCGCGCCGAGCGGCCCGCCTCAACCCGTGGCCGGGGTCGCAGCGGGGGTGCCGCGCGGTGCCTTCCCGCTAAGGCGCGGGCAGAACCGCCCGCCGTCGGGGGCCGTGGCCGGCGCGCTGGGGGCCCGTTGTGCGGGGTGAGCGATTGTGCTGCAATGCCGGCGCGCCCGGGTCGAGGGCGCCAGACCCACCTCACTCGAAAGACGCCCGCCTGCCATGAGCGACCCCCGCCCGGGCGAGTTCGAGCTGATCGCCCGGCTTGCCGCCCGCCTGAAGGCGCCGCGCCGGCCCGGCTCGGTCGGCATCGGCGACGACACGGCGGTGCTGCGCTTCGGCGACCGGCACCTGCTGCTGACCTGCGACATCGCCGTGGAAGGGCGCCACTTCCTCCGCGGGCAGATGCCCATGGCCGACGTGGGCTGGCGCACGGCCACGGCCAACGTCAGCGACGTGGTGGCCTGCGGCGGGCGGCCCCTCTGCGCGCTGATCTCGCTGGGGGTGCCGGCCGACGCGCCGGTCGCGCTCTACGAGGGGCTGTACGACGGACTCGCGGAGGCCTCGGCCCACTACGGCTTCGATGTGCTGGGCGGCAACGTCAGCGGCGCCGCGGAGATCGTGCTCGATATCTTCATGGTCGGCGAAACCACCCGATTCGTGGCCCGCTCGGGGGCGTCCCCCGGCGACCTGGTGGCGGTGAGCGGCACGCTCGGAGACAGCGCCGCGGGCCTCCACCTCCTCACGCGCCCCCCGGCCTCGCCCGGCGAGGAGTGGCTGCGGCGGCGCCATGTGCGCCCCCTGGCGCGGATCGACCTGGTCGAGCCGCTGCGGGAAGCGGCGAGCGCGGCCATCGACATCAGCGACGGCCTGGCCCCGGAGCTGGGCCATCTCGCCGAGCGCAGCGGGGTGCGGCTCGAGATCGACCCGGCCCGCGTGCCGTGCTCGCCCGAGCTGCGCGCGTTCGCCGGGGCGCGCGGCGAGGATGCGCTGCGCTATGCCCTGCACGGGGGGGAGGAGTACGAGCTGCTGCTGACGCTTCCGCAGCGGCGCCTCGCCGCCTTTGCGCCGGGCAGCCTCACGGTGATCGGCGAGGTGCGGGCAGGGCGGGGCGTGCTGCTCGCCGGCGAACCGCTCGCGCCGGAGGGATGGGACCACCTGCGCCCCCCGCAGCCTCGGCGCTGACGAGGGCTGCTGCCGGGTCGGGCGTGCGGGGGCTCACTCGGCGATGCTCAGCACGATCTTGCCGTACTGCCTGCCCGCCTCCATCAGCCGGTGCGCTTCGACGGCCTCGCCCAGCGGGAAGACGTGGTGCACGTCGGGCCGGATGCGGTGGCTATCGACGAACGCCACCATCTCGTCGAACTCACGCGGACTGCCCATCGTGGTGCCGATCAGGTGCACCTGCTTGAAGAAGGCCGTGCGCAGGTTGAGGATCAGCTGCTGGCCCGTGGTGGCGCCGAGGAACACGATGCGCCCGCCCATCCGCACCAGGCGCAGGGCCGCGGGCAGCGTCTTCTCGCCCGTGTGGTCCAGCACCAGGTCGATGCCCGCTTCCCCCGCGCGCTGGCGCACCTGGAGCTCCCAGTCGGGATCGCCGTAGTTGACGGCGTCGTCCGCGCCCTGGCCCCGCGCCCGTGCGAGCTTCTCCTCGCTGCCCGAGGTGACGATGACGCGCGCGCCCGCCTCCTTGGCGAACATGAGGGCCCAGCCGGCCACGCCGCTGCCGATGCCGGGCAGGAGCACCGTCTGGCCGGAGCGCAGCGCGCCCTGGGTGAACAGCGCCCGCCAGGCGGTGAGCCCGGCCAGGGGCAGCGCCGCGGCGGCCACAAAATCCAGATGGGCCGGCTTGGGTGTCAGATTGGCGATGGGGACGACCACCGCCTCCGCGTAGGTGCCGTTCATGGGGTTGCCGAGGATCTGGTACCCGGGCCCCGGGGCATCCTCGCGGGCGCCCCAGTACAGGCTCGGATTGATGAGCACCTCCCGGCCTGCCCACCCCTGGTGCACCTCGGCGCCCACCGCCTCCACCACCCCGGCGCCGTCGGAGCCGAGGATCAGCGGTCCCGGCCCCGTGTAGCCCCTGCGGTTCCACAGGTCGCGGTGGTTGAGCCCCGCGGCCCTGAGGCGCACCCGGGCCTGATCGGGGCTCGGCGCCGGCGTCTGCACGTCTTCGAGGCCGAGCACTTCCGGGGGACCCCCGCGATAGACGACGACGGCGCGCATGGAGCTCCTCCGATCGATGTTCCCCGCGCCAGGCGCGGGGAGCGCAGTTGGCGGGTTCCCCCGGAATGCGTCAGGCCGGCCGGGCGGCGCCGGGCGGGCTCGCCCCACCCGGCTCCGACCGCGAGGCGCCGGTGCGCGCATGGCCCCCCAGCGCCGGGCCGGGTGCGGGTGCGGACGCCGGGCCGGCGCCAGGGGCCCGCCGGCCCCGCCTGCGCCGCGGCGCCCATTCCTCTTCGAGAAAACGCAGCTCCAGCGGGGTGCTGCTGCGCCCCAGCATGGCGTTGCGGTGGGGAAACCGGCCGAAGCGGGCGATGGTTTCCCGGTAAAGGTCGGCGATGGGCCCCATGAAGGCCAGCTCCGGGATGGCCTCCGCGCAGGCGTGGATCACGGGATTGACCTGCTCCTGCAATGCCGGCGCCTCGGCGTGCAGGTACGGCAGCGCCGCATAGAAGCGCTCGATGGGCTCGAACGGACGCCAGTCGCCGCGCTCGAAGAAGCGCCGCGTCAGCGCCTGCGCCTGGAGATCGGTGGCGTAGCTGCGGGGCTGCTCGCGGTAGAGGTGGCGCGGCACCTGATCCAGCAGCAGGATCAGCGCCAGGCGCTCCCGGGCCTCTTCGCGCCACCCTTCGAGCTGGCCGCGTGCGGCCTGCCGGTGGAGCAGCCCCAAGGCCGATTGTACCCGCCGGTCGTCCTTCTTGCCGGGGCTCTTCAGGCCGAACCAGAACGCGAGCACGCCACGGGCCTCTGTGACCGGCGGGTGCTGGGTTCGGGTGGCGTTCATGCGCCCGGAGGGGTGGCGAAGCGGGTCGGTACGGAATCGGCCGCGGGCGGCCCCGGCAGGGGGCTGCACCCTCGCCGCCGTCAAAAATTACTATGGCAACAACCGCGGGATTGCACAACCCCTGCGCAGCGCGATTCGCGGCCAGGGCCGTGTCCCGCTGGAAGGGCACGGCACCCACCCGAGATTCTTTTGCCTGGAGGGAGAGACAGGGTTAGAGTGGCGGGGTTCGGCGGCGCTGCGGCGCTGGGAGGGATTCGTGTCATGGTGCGCGGGCGAAGGAGGTAAGCCATGGGCGAGGTTTCCGTGGGTGCGGTGATCGCCTTCATTGTCGGCGCCCTGATCTGCATGGCACTCGTGGGATTCGCGGCTTGGCGGCTCGGCAAGGCCCATTTCGAGGCCGCGGCCGCCCTGAGCGAGGAATTGCGTGCCCAGATCGGCAACCTGGGAGCCGAAAAGAAGGAGTTGCAGGAACGCTTGCTCCAGGCGGAGTCGGACAAGGCCAAGGCCGAGACTGGCCTGAAGAATAGTGAGCAAAACCTCGCCGACCAGAGGACCCAGCTCGAGCAAGCGCAGGTGAGGCTCCCCGACACGTTCAAGGCTCTGGCCACCGAGGCGCTCGCGGGCAACAACGCGAGCTTCCTCGCCCTCGCCGAGCAGAAATTCTCGGCGTTGCAGGAAAGTGCCAACGCGAACCTGGAATCGCGCCAGAAAGCCATTGGAGAGCTCCTGAAGCCCCTGCAGGATCGCGTCATAGAGTTCAAGAAGGCCGCCGACGAGTTGGAGCAGAAGCGGCAGAACGAACTGGGGAGCCTGGGTCGGCACTTGCAGCAGATCGCTCTGGGGCAGCAACAGCTCGGCGCGGAGACCGCGAAGCTCACCAACGCGCTGAGTTCCTCGCAGAGTCGGGGGAACTGGGGTCAGATCAAGTTGCGCAGAATCGTGGAACTCGCGGGTATGACCGCGCACTGCGATTTCGATGAACAGGTCCATGTCGGGGCGGAAGATGGTCGGCTGCGCCCGGATATGGTGGTGCGGCTGCCGGCCGGGCGTGACATCGTGGTCGATTCAAAAGTACCGTTCGATGCATACCGGGAGCACGCCGAGGCCGTCACCGAGGACAACCGCATCGCCGCCCTGGATCGTCACGCTGGGCACGTCAAACAGCACGTGAAGAATTTGGCGTCCAAAGCCTACTGGAGTCAGTTCCCCGGTTCGCTCGAATTCGTGGTGTTGTTCATGCCCAATGACGCGTTCCTGTCCGCAGCGGCCGAGCGAGACCCCGAACTGGTGGAATGGGCTTTGCGGCAACGTATCGTGATCGCCACGCCGAGCAGCCTGTTCGCACTGCTGCTGGCGATCGAGTATGGCTGGCGCCAGGAGCACGTGGCGTTGGGCGCTCAAGAAATCAGTGCGCTCGGCCGGGAAATGTCCGATCGAATCGTCCTGGTGGCCGAGCACTTCGGCAAGATCGGCAAAGCGCTCGACAGCGCCGTCGATGCGCATGATGCGGCGTTGAAATCGCTTGAATCCCGGTTGTCCGCCACAGCGCGCAGATTCAAGCAGCTGGGTGCGGGAGCGCAGAAGGAAGTGCCTGAATTGCAGCCCTTGGGCCGCCTCACCCGCCGTCCCCAGAGCCTGCCTGTCGGCGACCCGAACCAGCCGTGAAAGCTGCGGCCACCAGACGTCTCGGCTCGTCGCCCCGCGCCGGAGAGGCTGTCGCCGGGGCTCCACGCGCCACGGCGGCGATAGCGCGAGCGCCCTGGTCGCGTCCGTCGCCGACCCGGAGCGGTCTTGAGCCGGCGGACGGGCGATCGGCCCCCCGCGCCGGCGCGGAAATTGGGTGGAATTCGTCGCAATTCCTGATACAAACAGGACGGAGTGCGGGCGTGCACCGTGGCGAGGGGACGCGACGCGCCGCACCCGAGCGCGCCGGTAGGCAATCTTGTGAAGCCGCGCCTTTTCTGATAGCGATGGATTTTCGCTGAGCGGGGCGCCACGCGCCCGCCGGAGGCAGCGCCGGCCCGACCTGCACGGACGACGCGGGAATACGCGGCGCGCCGCCACCCGGCGTGCGGGTGCGCCGGCCGCGGAGCGCGAGCGGGCGGACGCGAACACGGCCACCGGCCGGCACGGGACGAGCGCTGAGGTTCACGGGCAGGTACGCGAGGTCTTGCGGAGGAACACTATGACCACGGCACAGTCGGACTTTCTGAAAGGCCCCAACGAGCTGCACCCGGAAGAACCGAGTGCGGTCGGCTCCCGGAACAGCCTCAACCGGGATGGTCGGGACGAGTACGTCGAGAGTCGGCTCGTCATCGACGAGGAGGTGGAGAAGATTCTGAACCACATCCAGGCCAAGTTGCCGCCCGAGGTGCTGCAGGACGTCCAGGTGATGGGGAACATCAAGGGATACCTGCACACCTACTTCAACCAGTCGTTCCAGAACATGGTCAACCGCTACCTGACCTCCGTCGAAGACGAGATGACCAAGAAGGTGCGGGATCTGGTCGACAAGGACGAACACCGCAACCTGAACCGCTACTCCTCCCGGGAAATCGCGGAGCTCATCAACCACATCGGGGGTTCCGAGCTGTTCAACACCGGCGAAGTCGAGAAGTCGATGGTGAACATCATGGGGCACCTGCAGGGCCACGTGCAGCGCGGCGTGTCGCTGTTCGAGAACCTGTCGACCGGCCTGCTGTTGCAGCACAAGGACGTGGGGCAGTTCATCCGCGGGAACAACGCGTACGCCGTCGTCAAGTGCTCGTTCCGGGACAATTACCGCAAGCCGGACAAGGTGGTGGACGTCAAGCTGGCCATCAACGTGCTCGATGCCGAGCTGATCAGCCCGATCGTCCCCCACCAGTTGCTCTCCGAGCATCTCATCAAGGACGTGATCGCGAACCACATCCAGACGCTGATGGAACGCGAGGTGGATGAGATCAACCAGCAGCTCGCGGTGGAAAGCAAGCCGCCGCTGACCCCGCACGAGGCGATCTTCGAGAAGGTCAAGGCCATCGAGAACTACACCGACGACACCGACGGCGAGAGCTCGCGCCGGTATCAGCTCTTGCCCAAGCACTTCCTGGATCGGGTCTCCGGCCTGGCCGGCGAGGTGAACAAGATCGATTTCGACCCGCTGGCCGTGCGCGAAGGGGTGACCAAGCTGCTGGACGACAACCACATCCGCACCCGCGGCTGGAACACCGCCATCAACATGCTGACCTCGATCCTCGACAACAGCAGGATGGGCTACCAGTACGTGCAGAACTTCAAGCATGCCCGGAAGCTGCTGGTGCAGGAATACGAGGAGAACGACATCACGCGCCTGCCCGACGAGCGCTACGAGATCAACCTGCAATACTTCGACAGCCGGCAGATCAAGGAGCACCAGGTCGCCTACTCCCAGCAACTGCTGGAGTTCCGCCGCGAGATCACCCGGCTCTGGGAGGTGGTCGAACAGGTGTACCGGGAGGAGAAGGAGAAGGCGGGCCGGCGCGACTGGGACGACCTGCTCGGCTCGACCGTGGATCGGGACAAGCCGGCCAAGCGCCGCAGTTGGTTCCAGACAGGCGGCGAGGAGGAGGAGCCGGCCAGGGCCCGCCAGTGGAACGAGATCACGTTCGTACAGCGCCGGCTGACCTCGCTCGAGGAGATGAATCAGACCTACGAGATCGTGATCCAGGAGTACAAGCAGCGCTTCATCGCGCTGCGCCGGAAGCTCGAGGATGTCTTCGAGTTGGGCTTCCCGGACCACCGGGTGATCCTGGAGCAGCGCCTGAATTTCCTGGAAAGCCAGTTCCTGGACTTCATGTCGAAGGTCAACCCCTACCATCTCCAGCCGGGCTTGCTGCTCGAAATCTCGATCACCAGCATCAAGCGGCTGCGGGTGACGGTGAAGGGCATTACCGCCGTGCTGAACGAGTTCCTGGGCGGCATCTCGAAGGGATTCGTGGATCGCACCGCCTCCACGTTCCACCGCCGCAGCCACGTCACGGGCGAGGTGGAGAAGTTCGACCAGGGGGCGGCGACCTGATGTCGAGACCGCGGGCGGCGCGCGGGCCCGCCCGCGAGCGCCCGGGGCGGTTTGCCGTACGGAAACTCAGGAAGGGGCCATGATCAACGAGTACGCGTCACTCAGCACCCGCACCGGCTTCAACAAGTCGCTGGGCCATTTCCGCCTGGTGTCCGGCATCCTCGAGCAGATCAACCAGGGCACCAACCTGGCCGATCTGATCGACGAGCTGGAGAAGAGCAAGAAGGTCGAAAAGCAGCAGATCGCGCCGATCCTGAACGCGTTGGTCGTGGACCGGATGCAGTACGCGAGCCTGTCCTTCAATCTTCCCGCGAACGTGCAGAGCTTCGATCCGATCCGGGAGACCACCGCCAAGTGGAACCGGCTCGATCTGATCGTCGCCTACCACCACCCGCAGCTCGGCATCTGCGCGATCAATCCCAAGGTGAGCGCCCAATGGGAAGGCGTGCAGGAGCTGAGCCGCGAGGAGCTGCTGGTGCTCTACGCCAAAGCCGTACGGCCGGAGGATGCCGCTCTCGAAGCGGATGCGCTCGAGGCCCTGCGCGACCTGCTCACCGGCCACGATGCCCGGGGGCTCGAGCGCTTCAACGACCCCGCCCTCGTCGCCCGCCCGAAAGCCGTGGCCGCGCCCGCGCCGGCCCCCGCTCCCGCTGCGCCGGCGCAGGAGGCCGCGCCGGCCGCCGCACCGGCGGCCCGGGCCGAGGAAGCAGAGCCGGAGCAGGCCGCGCCGGCCGCGCCGCCCCCACCGCCCACCGCGGGCGGCAAGCGCAAGGTCACGCCCAAGTACAGCATCCAGGTGACCAACGAGCTGTTCCACAACGGCAACGTCGAGGCGTGGAAGAACATTCTCGCCAGCTACAAGGCCAAATACGCAGGGCTGGACGTGGACGTGTTCCACGATGGGCAGAAGGTCAACAACATCAATGCGTTATTCAAATGGGGCAAGGTCAAGCACGGCGACGTGATCCTGTTCTCCGTGGCGGGCGATGAGATCAAGGGCGTGGCGAAGCTGCAACGCTACCTGTTCGAGGGTGCCAGCATCCGCTTCGGGCAGTTCCTCAAGAAAGATGTCAACAAGCTGCTCAATCTTTTCTGATGCGTGGCACGATGGTCGAGCTCATTCATTTCAATCAGCAGGCATATCTCGAAGGCGATGACCTGCAGGAGCGCTTCGGCCTGCGGGGTCGCAACATGTTGCAACTGGCGCAGATCGGGGTGCCGATCGCGCCGGGGCTGCTGATCGAGTCTGCCACGGTGACGGGCGGCAAGCTCAAGGAGGAGCTGCGGCTGAACGACCTCGAGGGCGAGGTCAAGAAGATCGAAAAGATGACGGGCAAGACCTTCAACGCCCCGGAACGGCCCATGCTGTTCAAGATCGTGGTGTCACCCTCGATCCAGATCGGGACGATCCGCTCGGTGCACACGGTGGGCATCAACGATACGGTCGCCGCCGGTTTCGCCAAGTACTGCGGGGAAGACTTCGCGTACCACGAGTATCTGCACTTCATGGAGAACATCGGGGTGCGCTTCCTCGGCAGGAAGGCGGGCGATTTCAAGTCGCTGGTGGAATCGAAGCCCAAAGCCTCCCACAAGGAGCTGTGCGAGCTGGTGCGCGAGAAGCTGCTGCCCGACTTCCCGCAGAACGGCTACGAGCAGTTGCGCATGGTGCTGGCCGGGCTCAATGAGCAGTACCTGAACGATCCCATGAACGAGGGCATCGAGGCCGGGCTGGTCGTGCAGATGATGGTCTACGGCAACTTCGGCGACCGCTCCTACAACGGCGGCTTCTACTCGCGCGACATCGTGACGGGCGAGCCGCGGCTGAGCGGCCACTTCGGCCACAACGAGTTCGACACGCTGCCCGAGGACGGCAAGGACATCAACGAGCTGCCGGCCCAGTACCTCGACGAGCTGCGCAAGGTCGTCAGCCGGCTCGAGGAGAAGTTTCTCGATATCCGCCAGATCAAGTTCGTGATCGAGGATAGCGCGTTCTGGCTGGTCGAGCAGAACCCGGTCGATGCCAAGTCCACCCAGGCCGAGCTGCGCACGCTGCTGGATCTGCACCGCAAGGGGCTCATCGCCCGGGAGCGGCTGGCCACCTCCGTGCCGCCGGCCCAGTTGCAGGACCTGCTGCACCCGGTGATCGATTACCAGAGCACCCGTGGCATGACCAAGATCGTGGGCGGCACCGCGGGCTCCCCCGGCGCGGCGGTGGCCCGGGTCGCCTTCAGCACCAAAGCGCTGCTCGAGGAGTACCGGCGCTGCTCGCTGATGGGGATCAACCCCGATCTGATCCTGATCATGCCCCACACCGATGCGGCGGATGTGGAAGCGATCGAGATCGGCAAGGCCGTCATCGCCTCCGAAGGCGGGTACGCCTCGCACGCCCCCGTCGTCGCCCGCAGCCTGCGCAAGCCCTGCCTGCTGTACGAGGACGTCAAGTACCACGACGGCTACGTCGAGCTGGGGGGTCATCGCATCAAGGAATTCGACACGATCTCGCTCGAGGTGCCGACCTACACCAAGCCGACGATGTGGCTCGGCGCGGCCAAGCTCGTCTATCCGGACACGTCGAGCAACGGCCTGGAAGAGTTCATGGGCGCCCTAACCAACCTCACCTCGGGCTTCCAGGTGTGGTCCAGCGCCGAGTCCTTCAAGGACATCGACGTGGCGCTCAAGCTCGGGGCCGAGGGGATCGGCCTGTACGCCGTGGACAACCTGCTCCGCATGCCGGGCACCAGCGAGCTGTTCCAGGAGGTGCTGCTGCTGCTCAACGAACCGGCCAGCCGCAAGCCGGCGCTGGCGCGACTGGCCCGGAACCTGGAAGAGCGCGTGGTGGAGCTGTTCCGCGCCGCCGACGGCAAGAAGGTGGTGCTGCGCCTGCTCAACAGCCCCCTCTACGATTTTCTCCCGCACACGCCCGCGGAGCAGCAGCAGCTCTTCGCCGCGGTGCAGAAGAAGCACAAGGGGCTGACGGCGGAAACGCTCGCCGCCCGCGCCGAGCAACTGCGCAACCTCAACCCCATGCTGGGGTTGCGCGGCAGCCGCATCGCCATCTCGTATCCCGAGCTGTACGAGGTGCAGGCGGAGGCGATTTTCCGCGGCGCGCTCGCCTACTGCGAGGATGGCAAGCGTGCGCTCGACTTCGACCTGATGGTGCCGGCGATCATCGGCGATGCCGAGATGCGCTTCATCCGCAACGGGCGGAACATCGAGGGCACCATCATCCGCGGCATCCGCGGCGTCGAGAAGGACCTGCTGGCGGAGCTCAAGCGGGGCGAGTTCCCGTTCCGCTACAAGCTGGGCGCGGCGATCGAAATGCCGGCCGCCGCCTTGATGGCCGGCCATCTGGCGAAGCAATCGGATTTCTTCGCCATCGATGCGAACATGCTCACCCAGACCACGAACGGGATGTCTTACGACGACGTGAACCTGTTTCTGCCTTCCTATACCCAGTACGACATTCTCAAGGACAACCCGTTCCAGATTCTCTCCATGCCGGTGAAGGAGCTGATCTCGATCGCCGCCCATTTCGGCAAGATGACGCGGCCGGATCTGCGGATCGGGCTGTACGGGAACTATGCCTCGGACCCCGTCAACATCAACTTCGCGTTCGGCAGCAAGCTGAACTTCGTCACCTGCACCCCCTATGGCGTGCCGATCGCCAAGCTCGCGGTGGCGCAGCACCTGCTCAAGGCGCGCGGCGCCAGGTAGCAGGCGCGCGGCGCCAGGTAGCAGGCGCGCGGCGCCAGGTAGCAGGCGCGCGGCGCGCCGGAGGGAACGAACCCCGCCGCTGCGGGATCGCATGCCGCAGGCGCGCGGCGCCAGGTAGCAGGCGCGCGGCGCGCCGGAGGGAACGAACCCCGCCGCTGCGGGATCGCATGCCGCAGGCCCGCTCCATACGGTGCAAATCCGCCTGGGCGGCCCGCAGGCGTGGCAGCCAACCTTGACGGGGCGGCAGGCGCGGCGTTAGAGTCGGGGACTTCGACTTTGGGACGGCCGGAGCGGCTCGCCGCACCGGGTTGGCGATCGTGTAAGCCTCGGCGGCCGCTCGTGCGACGACGCGAACCGATTTCGATTGGCATGGGCGGCGGTGCGCCGCGATCACTACACACCAGGAGCGATGCCATGGCCGATGACATGATTGTCCACGGTCCGAACGTGATCCACCCGGAGACGGCTAGCGCCGTGGGCTCCCGCAACAGCCTCAATCGGCACGAGCGCGACGAGTACTCCGAGGCGCGCACCATGATCGACGAGGAAGTCGACAAGGTGCTGAACCACATCCATGCCAAGCTGCCGCCCGAGGCCCTCAGTCGCCTGGAGGTGATGGGCTCGATCAAGTCGAAGCTCCACGCCTACTACAACCAGACCTTCCAGAACATGCTCAACCGCTACCTCACCACGGCGGAGGACGAGCTGGGCAAGAAGGTGCGCGACATGGTCGATGGGGAGGAGATGCGGGGCCTCAACCGCTATGCCCCCCGCCCGATCTCGTACCTGCTCGATCGCGTCGGCGGCGCCGACAAGTTCAACACCAGCGAGGTCGAGAAGTCGATCGTCAACATGTTCGGCCACCTGCACGGCCACGTGCAGCGCGAGGTGAACGATCTCGAGACCCTGACCAACAGCCTGCTGCGCCGCAAGACCGACGTGGGGGCCTTCGTGCGCGGCGAGAACGCCTACGCCATCGTGAAGTGCTCGTTCCGCGATCTGCCCGACAAGCCCACCACGGTGCAGGAGATCAAGCTGGCGCTGAACATCCTCGACAGCGAGCTGATCAGCGCCATCTATCAGCACCAGACGCCCGTCACCTTCATCATCAAGCAGCTCATCACGAGCCGGGTGATGGAAGCCGTGGACGTCGAAGTCAAGAAGATCAACGAGTCCCTGGTCGACGAGGGCAAGCCCGAGCTCACCGCCGAAGAGCAGAATTTCGAGCGCATCAAGGCCGTGGAAAACCATACCTCCGATGAGGAGACCGACGGCTCCCGCCGCTTCACCTACATGGCGAAGAAGATCTTCGATGCGATCGAGGGGCTTCAGGCAGAGATCAAGGGCAGCGAGTACGATGCGCTCGGCGTGCGGGAGAACGTGTACAAGGTCGTCGAGAACGAGAACATCCGCAACCGCGGCTACAACACCGCCGTCAACTCGATGACCCACGTGCTCGACTGGAGCCGGATGGGCTACCAGCACATCGAGAACTACAAGTCGGCGCGCCGCTGCATCATCCGGGAGTACGCGGAGACCAACGCCGAAATCCTGCCCGACGAGCGCTACCAGATGGAGCTGGCCTATCTGGACAACGCCCAGATCAAGGCCTTCCGCGATGCCTGCACGATGCAGCTCCAGGAGCTGGAGCGCACCGTGCACGAGGTGGGCGATGTGGTGGAGGCCGTGTTCCGCGAACACCTCGAGCAGACGGGCAAGGAAGACTGGATCGCCTTCTCGAAGCGGCTGCTCGCAGAGAAACCCGCCCGCCGCGGCTGGTTCGGCAACCTGGCCAGTGGCGAGCCGGAAGGCGAGGCCGAGTCCGCGGAAGAGCCGGTGCGGCATTGGAACGAGATCACGTTCGTGACCGGGAAGGACGTCGCGTCGTCGGTGGCGGCGAACCCGACCTACGAGCAGCGCATGAACGACGTCAAGGGCCGCTTCCCCGTCATGTTCGCCAGGCTCGAGGACGTGTTCGGCGAGACGAACCCCGACCTGCGGGTGATCCTGGAGAGCCGCCTCCGCTTCCTGGAGATCGAATCGGCCAGGTTCTCGGCCCAGATCAATCCGTTCCACCTGAACGCGGGGCTGCTGCTCGAGGTGGACATCGTCACCATCAAGCGCAAGAGCTCGACCATGATGAACATGGCGAACGTGCTCAACGAGTTCATCTATGCGGTGTCCAAGGGCTTCCAGGATACGGCGTTCGCCTCCTTCTCCCGCCGCCGCTCGACGGAGCGCGCCGACATGCTCGGCGGATTCCAGACCGGCGGGGGCCTGGCCGACGTCGGGGCCGAGGGTGGCGCGGGACAGGCGGAGGAGGTGTTCCAGTAAGCGCGCGGCAGGCGCCGCGCGCCGCTCCGCCGGCGCCGGCACACGTTGTTCCGGCCGGAGCGGCGCCCCGCAGGGGCACCCTCCCCGGGGCGCCGCCAGCCCATCCCCGCCGACCGCTTCTCCCCCGCCCGCCGCCTAGGGCCCGCTCCCCGCGCCGCGCGGCCCGCCGTTTCCCGTGTGCAGCCGCTCCCCCGCCCTCAGCCGCCTGAGCGATGAGCCGAACCTTCCAGGTGGTGACCCTCCATCCGTCATTGGCGGAATGGGCCGGCCCGGCCGGCCGCGAGGGCGAGCCTGGGCCGGGCCGGAGCTGGTTCCCGGCGGCCGACGAGGGCGACGCCGCTGTGGCGCTGCCCCGCATCCTGGAGACCCTCGCCGCGGAGCAGGCGCTGCCCGACGCGCCGCTGGTGATCATCCTCCCCACCGCCGAAGCCCGGGTGCGGCGCCTGGAGTTCCCCTTCGCCGAGCCCCGCAAGATCGCCCTGGCGCTGCCCTTCGCGCTCGAGGACGAGCTGCTCGAAAGCCTCGACGAGCTGGCCTACGACCACGCCCTCTTGCCCGGCGACGGCCCCGCCACGACCGTGTTCGTCGCGTTGATGGCGCGGCCGCTGGTGGAACGGGTGCTGGAGGCGTGCCGGGGCCACCGGCTGGCGCCGTTCCGGCTGACCTTCGCCGCGCAGGCGCTGCACGCCACGCGACCCGCGCCGAGCCCACGCCACTACCAGGTCTATGCCGGCGCGGAAGAATGCTTCGTCTCCTACGTCGAGCGCGAGGCGCTGCATGCCGTCAAGCCGCTCGGGGCGGTATTCGCCCGCTGGCTCGGCGAGCGCCCGGCAGCGGGGTGGAGCTCGCCTGCGGCGGCCCTGGCCGCCGGGTTGCGCCAGCCCGCCGAAGGGGCCGGCACGGCCGGAGCCTGGTCCGCGTTGCAGGGCGAGCTCGGCGCCCTGTGCGGCGAGCTGAACCGCTTCATCCAGACCCATGCCCTGGGGCAGACCCACACCGTGTCCCTGCATGGCCTGTTCGCCCCCTTACTGCGGCAGGACCAAGCGACGGGCCTGGTCGCGCCGGCGCCCGTGCCGCCCGCCATCCCGCCCGCCCGCCGCTTCTACGGCGTGATGGACGAGCTGACCGCCGACGCCGACGGGGCCCTCGCGCTGCGCGGCATCGACCTGCTGCCCCGCGGCAAGGGGCTGCTGGGCCGGCTCGCGGAGGCGCGCCGGCCCCTGGCCCTCGCCGCGGTGCTGCTGACCCTGCTGCTGGGCGTGGCGGCCACGGGGCTGGGGCTGCGATTCCAGGCGCTGCGCGGACGCACGGCGCAGGCCCAGGCCGCGCTCGAGCTGCGGCTCGCCCGCGCCGCCCCGGGCCAGCGACCGGTTCCGGCGAGCCTGCGCCTGCTGGAGGAGCGGGTGCAACTGCTGCGGAAGCAGAATCAGGCCTCCGCCCGCTTCGCCACGTACCATTACGACGCGCTGACCTTCCTGCGCACCGTGTCCGAAGTGTACAAGGGCTTCCCGAACCTGACGCTGGAAAGCCTCACCCTCACCCCCGACCGGCTCGTCTTGAGCGGCACCACCGACAGCTACGAGGCCTCCGAGCTGTTGCGCAAGAGGCTGGAGGCCGTGCCGGGCGCAGGGAAGTCCCCGCAGGTGACCCAGCAGAAGGCCGGCCAGACGCTGCGCTACCGCATCGTCCAGGAACGCTGAGATGAGGCTCTCCGACCGCGAAAAGGTGCTGCTGCTGGTGCTGGCGCTGGTGCTGGCGGGGGCGGGGCTGTATCTTGGGGGGAAGGTGGTGTGGCGGTATGAGGAGCAGCTCGCCGCCGAGGCCGACCGCCTCGAACGGGCGGCGCGGCAGGCGGCGGCCCTCGAGGCCGAGCTGACCCGGCTGCAGGGCCGGCCCGAGGCCCAGGCGGGCGGCCAGCCGCTCATCAGCACCCTTGAACGGCTGGCGGGTCAGGTCGCTCTGAAGGAGCGGGTGCAGCTCACCGCCCTGCCCGGCGGCGCCCAGCGTGCCTTCGAGGGCGTCGAGGTGCGGGCGAACGATCTGAATCTGGACGAGCTCGTCCAGTTCATCCACGCCATCGAAAACGCGGAACCGCGACTGGTCGTCGACGCCATGGAGATCACCCCCGCCTTCCGCTCCAAGACCCTGCTGCGGCTGCAGCTGCGCGTGCTGGCCCTCTACTGATGAAGCGCCTGCTCCTGATCCTGCTGGTGCCGCTGCTGGGCGTGGCGCTGCTCGCGCTCGGGCTGAGCGCGCACTTTCCGGGCGCGGCGCTCTCCCGGTTCGTGGCCACGCGGGTCAACCTGGCCGTGCCGCAGCTCGGCGTGGTGCTGACCCCCGCGGAGCTGGGCTGGGGCGGGCTGACGATCGAGCGGGTGGAGCTGCTGCTGAACGGCGCCGCGCGCCCCACCGCGCTCGTGTCGCTGCGCGACCTGCGGCTGGCGGTGCCGTGGCGGCCCTGGCGCGGGCTGCCGGTGAGCGCCACGCTGGGCGACAAGGGCCGGATCGACGCGCTGGTGCCCTGGCGCGGCGCAGTCTCGTTCGCCCTGCGGGATATCCGCTTCGAGGAGATACCCGCGCTGCGAGGCGCGCTGAGGGTGCCCATCCGGGGCAGCCTGCGCGTGGACGGGGCCCTCGAACGCCCGCCGGCAGGGGCGATCGGCAATGAGTTGCCCAAGGGTCGGCTCAGCGGGTACGCGGAAGGCATCGAAATCGGCCCCTATGCGCAA
Source organism: Candidatus Lambdaproteobacteria bacterium (assembly GCA_016204605.1). Classification (GTDB taxonomy): domain Bacteria; phylum SAR324; class SAR324; order SAR324; family JACQKK01; genus JACQKK01. The sequence goes on along the minus strand of JACQKK010000208.1, from coordinate 9,248 downwards.
GGGGGCGTGCAGCTCCCCGCCGCCCGCATCGAGCGGGTGGATCTGAAGCTGACGAGCGACCGGGCGCTGGAGGTGGAGCAGTTCGCCTTCCGCGGCGACGTGCAGGGGACGGTCAGCGGCTCCATCGTGCCCCGGCTGGACCGCCCCGAGCAGAGCGCCCTGCGGCTGAACGTGCAGGCCTCGTTCCGCCCGGATTGGCTGCAGCGGCTCGGTGCGCTGCGGCTGCTCTTCGATGCGATGCTGGTCAACGGCAGCCTCAACGGCACCGTGACCGGCACCGCCGGCCGGCCGAACTTCGCGCTGGTCCCCCGGAGTCGCTGATGCTGAGACAACCCGCCGTGCTGGCGATCGCGGGCGTGGTGACCGGCCTGCTGGCGTTCATGGTCGTCGTGTTCGTGCTGGGCAACCACACCAGCGCCGTCGACGCGCCGCAGCCCCTGGTGATCCAGGTGGAGCAAGGCGAATCGCTCTCCCACTTCGTGCGGCGGCTGGCCGAGGCGCGCATCCTGAACAACCCGGAGCTGATCCGCGGGCTGGCCGTGCTGCGGGGCGATACCACGCGCATCAAAGCCGGCGAGTATGTGCTGAACGGCGTCGTCACCCCGAACGAGCTGCTCGACTACCTGGTCTCGGGCAAGGCCCGCTACCTGGCGCTGACCGTGCCGGAGGGCTTTTCGATGTTCGAGGTGGCCCAGCGTGTCGAGCAAAAGGAGGCCGGCAGCGCCGCCGAGTTCCTGCGGCTGGCGCGGGACCGGGAGTTCATCGCCGGGCTGGCGCTGCCCTTCGCCCAGCCGCCCGCGAGCCTGGAGGGGCTGCTCTATCCCGAGACCTACTTCTTCCATCGCGGCGTGGGCGAGGCCCGCCTGATCGACATGATGGTCGCGCAGTTCCGGAAGCGCGCGCTGCCGCTGTTGCAGGACCAGGCGGCCCGGATGGGGCTCACCCCGTACGAGGCGCTCACGCTCGCTTCGATCATCGAGAAGGAGACGGGCACACCCCAGGAGCGCCCGCTGATCGCGGCCGTCTTCCACAACCGCCTGCGGGCGCGCATGACGCTCGGGAGCGACCCCACCGTGATCTACGGGCTGGAGCACTTCGACGGCAACCTGACCCGCGAGCAGTTGCGCACCCGCACCGACTACAACACGTACGTGATGCCGGGGCTGCCCCCCACGCCGATCGCGAATCCCGGCCTGCCGAGCATCCGGGCGGCGCTGGAGCCCGCGCAGGTGAAGTACCTCTACTTCGTCTCGAAGGGAGACGGGAGCCACTTCTTCTCCGCCGATTACCGCACCCACACCCGGGCGGTGTACAAGTACCAGAAGCAGCCCAACCGCCGCCCCAACTCCTGAGCGGGAGCACCCGTGGCGCTCTATACGTACCGGGCGCTGAGGCCCGACGGCCGCACCGAGAGCGGCACCCTCGACGCCGTCTCCGCAGGCGAGGCCAAGGCCGTGCTGCGCAGCCGCAGCGCGTACCCGGTCGAGGTGAGGCCCGCCCAGGCGCTCCAGCTCGGCATCGCCAATCCGTTCCGGCGCCGCGCACCGCCCAAGCTCTCCGCCCGCCAACTGGCCACCTTCACGCGCCAGTTCGCCACGCTGCTCCAGGCCACCATTCCCTACGACGCGGCGCTGGGGATGATGCTGCTCCAGGCCGGCAGGGCGGGGCTGCGCGAGGTGCTGGCCGGGGTGCGCGGGCGCGTGGTCGAAGGTGCCACGCTGGCCGATGCCCTGGCCGCCTTTCCGGGCGTGTTCCCCCAGATGGTGGTGAGCATGGTGCGCTCCGGCGAGGCGGGGGGCTCGCTGGTGCTCATCATGCGCCGGCTGGCGGAGCACTACGAGGGGGTGGCGCGCCTGCACACCCGGCTGCGCTCGGCGCTGGTCTACCCGGCGTTCATGATGGTGTTCGGCACGTCGGTGGTGGTCTTCATGGTCACCTACATCATCCCCAAGATCGCGCGGCTGTTCGAAAGCTTCGGCGCCCAACTGCCCCTGCCCACCCGCATCCTGATCGCAGCGAGCGAGCTGCTGACCGGCTACTGGTGGGCGATCCTGCCGCTGCTGGCCCTGGCGCTCTGGGGCGCCCTGCACTACCTCGGCACCGAGGGCGGACAATGGTTCCGCGACCGGCTGGAGCTGGCCGCGCCCTACTGGAAGGAGGTGCGGCGCCGCATCATCGTGCAGCGCTTCACCCAGAGCCTGGCCACCCTGCTCAAGAGCGGCGTCGAGCTCAAGGGCGCGCTGGAGATCGCGACGGGGGTGATGGGCAACCGGCTCTACATGCGGGCCATGGATCGTGTTATCCTCGATGTGCAGAACCGGGGCATTTCGCTGTCGGTCGCGCTCGGGCGCGTCGGGCTCATTCCGGACGACGTGCTCCAGATGATCGCCATCGGCGAGGAGACCGCCACGCTCGACGAGATGCTGGAGAACGTCGCCGCGCGCCTGTCGATCGAGACCACCGCCACCCTCGACGCCGCCACGTCGCTGTTCGAGCCGGTGATGATCCTGATGATGGGCGCGGCGGTGGGCTTCATCGTGCTGTCGATCCTGCTGCCGATGCTGCAGCTCAACCAGTTGGTGGGATGACCCATGCGGAACCGCCGCAGTCGCCTGCGCCCGGCGGCGCGGGCCCTCAAGGGCATGACCTTCATCGAGGTGCTGGTGGTGATGGTGATCCTCGCCCTGATCGCCGGCATCGTCGGCACCCAGTTGCTCGAGGAGGCGGAAAAGGCCAGGGTCAGGGCCACCACCATCCAGATCAAGGCGCTCGAATCGGCGCTGGACCTGTACCGCCTGCACAACTCCGCCTACCCCACCACCGAGCAGGGGCTGGACGCGCTGATCAGGAAGCCGGAGGTGGGCACCATCCCGGAAAGCTGGCAGGGGCCCTACCTGAAAGCCAATGCGGTGCCGCGCGACGCCTGGAAGCACCCCTACGGGTACACGTCCGATGGGCACACCTACGAGATCCGATCGCTCGGGGCCGACGGCGCCGAGGGGGGATCGGAGCTGGACAAGGATATCTCGAGCAAGGACTAATGGGGGCGCCGGCCGCCCGCGCGGCTTCACCCTGCTCGAGGTGACGGTGACGCTGGCCGTGCTCGCCCTGGCCATGTTCCTGGCCATCCCCGCCTTCCAGAACGTGGTGCAGCGCGATCGCGACAGCGAAGCGCAGCGGCTGCGCGGGGTGCTGCGGCTGCTCCGCAACGAGGCCATCCTCACCCGCACCCGCTACCAGCTGGTGCTCGACCTCAAGGCCGGCCGCTACCACATCGAGCGGCAGACGCTGGACCAGCAGCCCCAGCGTGTCACCGAGCCCCGCCTGCTGGGCGAGCACCGCTTCCCCGCCGGCTGGAGTCTCAAGCGCGTGCTGGTCTACGGCAGCACCAACGAGCCCCTGGTCGAGCGTCCGGTGCCGATCGTGATCGACGCCTCGGGGTTCATCGACCCCTTCCTGCTGCACTTCGACGAGCGCGGCGAGCCCTGGACCCTGCGCGAGGTGGGCTGGGTGGGCCGCATTGAACTGGTGCCCGGCCATGTCACCGAATTCGGGGCGCAGGTGGGACCGACGCGATAGGGGCGGTGCCACGGCCCAGGGCGCGCCCGCTGCGCCCGGCGCGGCCGGCCCACGCCGACGCAGCCGCGGCCAGGGCTTCACCCTGCTCGAAGTGCTGATCGCGCTTTCGATCATGGCCGTGGCGCTGATCGCGCTCCACCAGGGCTTCGCCTCCACGCTCTACGTCAACGGCTCGATGCGGGGGCTGTGGAAGGCCATCGTGTATGCGCACAACGAGCTGGCCCACTGGCAGCGCCGCTCGGAAACCTCGGTCTCCATCGCCCAGGGCGAGTTTCCCCCGGAGCATGCGCTGGCCGGCTATGCCTGGACGCGGGAGATCCGCGACGAGGAGGCCGTGCCGGGCATCGTCGTGCGCAAGATCATCCTCATCCTCGAATGGCACGAGGGGGCCGGCCAGCGGCGCTACCGCTCGGAGACGTATGTCCAGCCGCGCTGATTCCGTGTCGAGACCTCCGAATAACCCCTCGGCTTCAGCAGCCCCGGCGGCCTCACCCTCCCCGGCCCTCCCTCTCCGGGAGGAGAGGGAGGGTGCCCCGGATTCGCTTCTGGAGCTTCTTGCAGCCCCTCTCCCCCTGGAGAGGGGCGCGCCGGCGCCAGCCGGCGGGGGTGAGGCCGCAGGGGCTGCCAGCCCCTCGCCTAGCGCGCCGCGCCGCTGCACCTGCGGCGGCTTCACGCTGCTGGAGCTCTTGATCGCGCTGGCCCTGCTCTCCGTAATCCTGGCCCTGCTGTTCGGCAGCTTCTTCCAGATCTCGGAGAGCGCCAAGGGATTGGATCGCAGCCTGGCCGAACGGCAGGAGCAGCGGCTGCTGCTGGCGATGGTGGTGGACGATCTCCAGAACGTCGTGTTCCTCGAAGGCTTCAAAGACCCGGCAGGGCAGCAACGCGAGACGGGCATCGTCGGCCGCACGGAGCGCTTCGGCGACGGCGACTTCAGCAACGTGCGCTTTCACAGCGCCATCGCCGCGCGCTTCCATCGCCAGGTGCTGCCGGCACAGGAGCCGGGGCTGCACGAGGTGGCCTACTGGGTGCAGGAGTCCGACGACCGCCGCACGCGCCTGCTGATGCGGCGCGAGGACCTGTACATCGACGACGACCTGGAGCACGGCGGCACCACCGTCGAGCTGGCCCGCGACGTGGAGGCGTTCCTGGTCGAGTTCCTCCCGCGCAGCGCCGCCGACAGCGAGAGCGCCGACGCCTGGGAGCGGGAGTGGAACCCCCTGCGCCGGCCCGCGGGCGATCCCATGCCGATCGCCCTGCGGCTGACGCTGGGGTTGCGGAGCGCCTCCGGCCGGGCGCAGCGGGAGACGTACGAGATCAACTTGCCCTACGCCCCGTCAGCCCCCAGCGCGCCATGACGCCCCCCGCCTCCCGGCTGCGCCTGCGCGGCTTCGCGCTGCTGATGACGCTGGTGGTCGTGCTGCTGGTGTCCGCCTACGTGACGGAGGTGTTCTTCGCCACCGGCCTCGAGCTGCGTGCCGTGCAGACCTTCAAGGACTCGCAGCGGGCGCAGGAGCTGGCGCGGGCGGCGTTCAAGGTGGCCCAGATCGGGCTGCTGCTGGACGAGGTCGAGTTCTTCAAGTCCTTCGCCCAGATGCAGAGCCTGCTGACGGTCGCCTCGCTGCCATGGGAGGACGGCCTGCTGATCGACCTGCGCATCGAACCCCTGGACGCGCGCTTCAACCTGAACGAGTTCGTCAACATCCAGCCGGGGCAGTCCTTCGAGCGCGCGCGCTGGGGGTTGTTCCTCCACATCCTGCGCGACGCGATGCCGCCCGCCCCGACGGGAGCGGCCGCCGCCGGCGCCCCGCCGCCGCCCAGCGATTACGACATCGGTAACCTGTACGCGGCCCTGTTCGATTGGATCGACCAGGATACGGTGCCCTACACGGAGCTGACCGGCGTGCAAGGGGCCGAGGCCGCTGCGTACCACGACCGCAACCCCGAGTATGAGCCGCGCAACGGCCCCCTCACCCGGCTGGCGGAAATCCGGCTCGTGCGCGGCGTGGCCCAGGGCGCGTTTCCCTGGCAGGTCTGGGAGGAGCGCTTCGCCGTTCTTCCTCCACGTGGTGCTGGCAAGCTCTATCCCGAGCGGCTCAACGTCAACCGGGCCACCCACGACGAGATCGTGGCGTTCCTGCAGCGCCGGGAGATGGACGGCGCCGTGCTCGATGCGATCGTGCGCACGCCGGCCTTCAAGGATATCCAGGAGGCGATCAACACCTACGCCGCCAACGCCGCGGAAATCGCGGACGTGCTGCTGCCGCTCGATACGCTGCCCGGTACGCCGCGGGTGGTGTATACGGACGCCACCCTGAAGGCGAAACTCGGCACGCCGGAGCTGGCGGCGGTCAAGGTCAACGCCAACTACGTCGCGCAGGTGTTCTCGACCTACGACGAGTTCTACCGGATCGCGCTGACCACGGAGGTCAACGGCGTGCAGGCGCGGCTCGAGGCCGTGCTGAACGTCCCGCGCAATGCCGCCAACCGCACCGGCACCTCGTCCAAGGTGCTGTTCTACACGCTGCATTGAGGCACGCCCCCCTCGGCCCCCGGAGCACGCTTGCGCCCGCCGCTCGGCCACACCATCGTTCGCCTCGACGAAGCGCCCTCGACCAACACCCTCGTGCTCGAGCGCGAGGAGTACCTGGCGCAGCATGGCCTCGTCGTCCTGGCGCGCCACCAGAGCGCCGGGCGCGGCCGGATGGGCCGCGCCTTCGCCTCCGTCGCGGGGACGCAACTGCTGTTCTCGGTGGTGGCCCACCTGCGCCTGCGGCCGGAGCAGGTGCCGCTGTGCTCGCTGGTGGCGGGGCTGGCGGTGGCCCAGGCGGTCGAGGACACGCTCGCGCTGCGACCGGAGCTCAAGTGGCCCAACGACGTGACGCTGGGGGGGCGCAAGCTGTGCGGCATCCTGGCCGAGCTGCGCCAGGGCCCACCTGGCGAGGCGCGGCTGGTGGTGGGCATCGGGGTGAACTGCCTCGGCGCCGCCGCCGACTTCCCGCCGGAGCTGCGGCCGGTGCTGACCACGCTGGCCGAGCACACGGCGGCGCCGGTCGATCCCGAGGCCGTGCTGGGGGCGATCCTGCGCCGTCTCGATGCCGGCCTGACCCGCCTCGAAGCGGGAGAAACCGCGGCGCTGCTCGCCGAATGGAGCCGCCGGGCGCCGCTGGCCGGCAGGCGCGTGCGCTACGCCGTGGCCGGCGGACAGCGGGAGGGAGTCGCCCTCGGCATCACGGCCGAGGGCTTCCTGCGCATCCAGGGCGACGACGGCGCGGTGCACACCGCCGTCTCCGGCGAGGTCGACTGGCTGCGGTAGGGAACGGCGGCGGGCGGGCGGCCTCACCCCGCCCTGCCGTCCCCGCCCCATCGGTGATGGCGAGGGGACCGCTGCCGGTGCGCCGCCGGCTGTGCGGCTGCTGGAGCCGATCTCCCCGCTCCATGCAATGGAGAGGGGGCGGGGGTGAGGCGGCGCGGCGCTACCGTCCGTCCAGCGTTTCCTGGAAGCTGGGGCGCTTCCGGAATGCCGCGTACCACGCGTGCAGCCCCGGGTACTTCGCCAGCGGGGCGCCCTCCATCCCCGCGATGCGGTGCACGTGGGGGAGGAAGTTGATATCGGCCATGCCGAAGCGGCCGCCCACGAACCAGCCGCCGGTTGCGTTGCGGATGTGGCTTTCCACGTAGGCCAGCCGCTCGTGCAGCGCGGGCACGTGGCTGGCGCCCTCCTCGGGCGTCTTGGCGTAGCGGATGTTGCGCAACGCCGGCCCCAGGTGGTTCCCCACGTAATCGCTCCACAACCGCGCCTGGGCGCGCGCGTAGGGCTCCTTCGGCATCAGGGGCGGCTCGGGATAGGCCTCGTCGAGGTATTCGCCGATGATGGCCGATTCGAACACGACCTGCTCGCCGTCCACCAGGGCAGGCACCTTGCCATAGGGACTCACCGCCAGCAGCTCCCGCGACTTGTGCTTGAGATCCTCTTCCTGGAGCTGATAGGGAATCCCCTTTTCGTGGAGGACGAGCCTCGTCCGCCAGGCCCAGGGTCAGCGGTGCATGGAGTAGAGCTTGATCATGGCGGGTCTCCCGATCGGTGATGTTGCCGCGGCGGGTGCGGCTGCCGGGCTCGCGTGCGGCTGAAGTGCGCCGGGAACGCGCAGAGATTCTCACGCCCCGTGGTTCCTGCCGTCAAGTGAATCCGTCACGTGCGATCAGGCCGCCTGCTCGGCGCGGGCCGGGCGCGCGACGGCGCGCTCGTCGATGGGCCAGTTCACCGCCGTGGCCAGCAGCGCCAGGCCGATGGCCGCGTACCACATCGGATCGTAGGAGCCGGCCAGGTCGTACACCAGCCCGCCCAGCCACGCCCCGAGGAAGCTCCCCACCTGGTGCATGAGGAAGGCGATTCCGAACAGCGTCGAAAGGTACTGCACGCCGAAGATCTGCCCGACCAGCCCGCTGGTGAGCGCCACCGTCCCCAGCCAGATGGTGCCCAGCACGGCCGCGAACACGTAAATCGTCAGGGGCGTCTTGGGCGCCAGCATGAAGACGGAGATGACGACGGCGCGGCTGAAGTAGATCAGGCTCAGCAGGCGCTTCTTGCTGTACCTGCCGCCCAGGTGGCCCCAGACATAGGTGCCGGCGATGTTGAACAGGCCGATCAGCGCCAGCGCCGTGGCGCCGGCGGTGCCGGGAAAGCGCTGGTCGGCCAGGTACGAGGGCAGGTGCGTCGCGATGAACGTGACGTGAAAGCCGCAGGTGAAGAAGCCGGCCGTGAGCAGGCGGTAGCCCTTGTGACGGCCGGCCTCGCCCAGGGCCTCGCCCAGCCGCTGGCCCGCCGCGGCGCCCCGCGGCGCGCTGCGCAGGGCGAAGCCGAGCGCCAGCGGCACCATCAGCAGCGTGACGCCGCTCGTGACCAGCAGCGCCGTCTGCCAGCCGTAGCCGTCGATCAGGGCCTGGCCGAAGGGCAGCATGACGAGCTGGCCGAAGGAGGTGCCGGTCATGGTGATGCCGATGGCCCGGCTGCGCTGGTCTTCCGGCGCGAGCCGCCCCACCGCCCCGATCACGATGGCGATCGAGGTGGCGGATTGGGCCACGCCCACCAGCAGGCCCGCGGAGAGCGTGAAGGCCAGCGGCACGGCGGCCTGGGACATCGCGAACACGCCCAGCGCGTATAGCAGCGCCCCCAGGCTCAGCACCCGGAACGTGCCGAACCGGTCCGCCAGCATGCCCATGAACGGCTGCGACACGCCGTAGACGATGTTCTGGATGGCGATCGCCAGCGCGAAGGTCTCCCGCCCCCAGCCGAGCTCCCGGGTGAGCGGCGTCAGGTAGAGCCCGAAGGACTGGCGGACGCCCATCGACACGCACAGCAGCAGCGCGGCGCTGCCCAGCAGCAGCGCGAGCAGCCATCCCCGCGGCGGGGCAGGCTGCGACTCGGTGCTCATCGCTGCACTCCGAAAGGAAGAGGGAAGAAGCGGCCGTGACCGGGCACCCGGCCCGGCTTACTTGAGGGCTTCGAGCGCGGCGACGAAGTCGGGCAGGTCGCTTTCGAACAAGGTGCGGAAATCGAACAGCACGCGGCCCTCGTTGACCCGGGCCACGATGGGCGGCTCGCGCCGGCGCAGCGCCTGGGCCAGCGCCTCCGCGTCGCGGCCGGGCGGCTGCCAGGCCAGGCACACCGT